>NZ_AUEY01000023.1 GCF_000426225.1 Desulforegula conservatrix Mb1Pa | reverse complement strand
TAAAGCAGCTGTAGAGCATCCATCCTTCAAATGGGTCAATATAATACTTGGTAACTTAAAAAATGCGCTCAAAGGTACTTATCATGCAATTAATCGCAAGCATGTTCCGCGGTACCTGGCAGAATTTCAGTACAGATTCAATCGCCGATATGATCTGCCGTCCATGATTCACAGACTGATTTATGTTGCTCTTAGGACTCCACCCATGCCATCAACCATGCTTTCTATGGCTGAAGCAGAGTGGTAATCAGAAAATGATAAAAATCTTTATTATGTTGCAGTCAGCACAAATGGTTACTACAACATCACAAAATACACAGACGGAACACCAATTAATTTAACAGAAAATGGCTGGGTTTATTCAGACAAAATCCCAAAACAGTCAAAGTCTTATGATTTTTCAGTTGAATGCTCAAATGGCGATATTGCTTTGTATATAAATGGAAACCACTTAATAAAAGTTCATGATGAAACATATTCAAATGGAGCTTTAACGCTTTACGGCGCGTATACTGGCCATGAAACAGGAGAAATACGCTTTGACAATTTCGAAGTAAAAAGAATAACAAGCGGACTTGCCAGAACTTCCGATTAAAATAATAAGCCTGTCCAATATGTCTATAATTAATGAATATATATTGTAATTTAACAAAACATGATAACCATACAGGCAGTTTTCTGTGCTTTTGGATTCTGTCTATCATGCTCATTGTCTTGGGTATTTCACTTTTTATTTTTAAAGGTCAAGGCACACTTCATTTTCAATCAAACAACACCATCACAGTATACCTTCTGCTTTTTCTTCTGATATGGGCAACAGGCCTTGCAATTCTTCCATCGCTGCCAAACCCGTTTCCAGGGAAAGGCCTTGTCTGCCTTATGGGTATAGGATTAGTAACTCACGGAATCTTTATATCTGGAAGAATAATTGAAGGGCATGGCATTCTGCCTTCATTTTCAGTTTTTAGCCTTGATATTGCTATAACAGCCCTATTACTGAAAATCCTGAGTATAAAAAGGCTCAGCCTGAGATGGGCATTTCTATATATTGTCAATCCATGCGTACTTGCCGGACTTTTAATCTGCCAGCCCTCTGCTTTTGCGGCTATCCTGCTCTTCATAAGTGCAGTCTATTTTTTTTTGACAGATAGATACAAACTGATGTTTGCTTTAACAGGCTTCCATGCAGTGTTTTTCCCGTATTCAATTCCTGCTATCTTTCTTCTCCTGAATAAAAGAAATTACAAAAAAGCATGGATACTTCTTATAAGTCTGGCAGCTTCATTGCTCATCTCATTTTTGACTTCAAGGTCAAACCTATTGCCTTTTTATGCCCTTAATGCTGAGGCAGCCATTAAAACAGGGGTTTTATCCCATTTTATGCAGCCTGCTTTTCATGTTCAAAATGTCGATACTATATCTTATGTCCTTGCATTTCTGTTCAGCACCATGGGAGTTATAATTTTCCATCCTGAACTAAACCCAAGATACAGAAACGATCCTTTTCACGGTATTTTTATTTTTTTTGCCACCTTGATAATTCTTCTGCCTGAGCCACCAATTTCTATTTTCATATGGATTGCACCTTTCATTGTTTTCAGACCGTCAATAATGTGGCTTTTGCTCGGTTTTTCAGCTTTTCCCTATGCAGCTGTTTCAGGTCTTAGTGCTTCAATACCAGGACTTTCTCCAAGCTTTCAGATTTTCTGCGGCGTCACACATCTGAAATCCATAGTCTGGTTTCCACTGTATATATCCCTGCCATTTGCTTTTTACAGAATGGTTCAGCACCACAAAAATTATAGCCGATTTGTCTGGCAAAAAGAGATAAAAACATTATCTGTCATTATTCCCGTTCTGAATGAAGAATCTGGAATTGGCCAGTGCATCAGAAGCATAAGACAGGATTCATCTGTAACTGAAATAATAGTCATAGACGGAGGATCAAATGACAATACAGCCAATATTGCAAAAAATGAGGAAGCAGAAGTCATAATACATAAATTGCCATTTACTGATGGCGGAGGACGAGGCGGCCAGATAAAGGCTGGACTTTTTCAGGCATCTGGAGACGCAGTTGCAATTATTCATGCTGATTCCATTATCTCTGCACCGATATTTAATCATATAATTGATACACTGAATAATAATCCTGATGTGATAGGCGGCGCTGTCGGATGCAGATTTGATTCAGACGAGTTAAAGTTCAGAGCCATAGAATTCGCCAATAATGCAAGAATGGCATATCTTGGAATAGCCTTCGGAGACCAGATCCAATTTTTCAGACGAAGACCTGTCATCGAAAACAATGCGTTTCCGGACATTCCACTCATGGAAGATGTGGAGCTTTCAATGAGACTTAAAAACCTCGGAACCCAGGTTTTCCTTTTCGGAGATGTCATGGTTTCAACAAGACGCTGGCAGAAAAAGGGATTCAAAAATGCCTTGTGGGTGATTCGTCAGGTCACAAAATACATAATTACAAGAATATGGGCAGAACCAGATTCCTCATCCTTGTATAAAGCATACTACAAGGTAAAAAACGATTGAGTCTCCTTCCTTTTTTTAAAATTCTGCAAAAGAAATAAAATCATGTATTTTTTAACCCAGGTTACAAAAAAGTCACCCTGTTGCAAGCATCAAATTTGATGGACTCTCAAAAAGTCCAAAAAAGGCATATGCGTCATGCCGTAATTAATCCGGCATCCAGTATTTTCATATACTTATAGATTCAGGCCTGCGCAGGAATGACGGAAATCGGACTTTTTGCGACTTCGTCAAATATGAATAAACTGGCTTTTGCGAACAAATTACAATCAGTTTTCAACAAGATGGAATTTTCCGCCTTTGACCACTTTCATTATCATGGGTTTGCCCACAACATCACCATTTTCATCAAAAGAGAAATCTCCGGTAAGCCCTTTGAAAGCTTTTAATGAATGCAAAGCATGGGCAATATCAGCAGGAACAGTACAGCCAGCATTTTTTATTCCTTCAGCTATAACCATCATGGCTTCATATCCCTGGGTTGCTGCGATGTCAGGCTCTTTACCATAAGTCTTGCGGAATTTTTCTAAAAATTCCTGCATTGCCGGATAAGCAAAATCAGGATGAAATACCGAGCCTGCATAAACATTCTCTGCGGCACTTCCTGCAATCTCAATAAGTTTTGGATGATCCAAAGCATCACCCCCAACAATAGGGACAGTCACACCCATTTTTCTTGCCTCAACTACAAATTCGGCGGCTTTGGGCATAACTCCGGCAAGAAAAATTGCATCAAATTCATAATTGTCCTGCCAGAACTTTATTTCTTCCCTGAAACTTCTTGCAGAACTTAAATCATCGTAACTAGACCTGTCCAGAACAGTCAGACCGTTGCTTAACGCGCTTATTTCAAAAGCATTACTCTGGCCCCTGCCATAATCATCATTGATATGGTATATGAGAACATTATTAAATCCTTTTTTACGGCAGAATTCGGCCAACTTTTCTCCAAAAATACGATCGCTTGGAATATTTCTGAATATTTGTGGATATCCCTGGGTGGTAAGTTTGTAACCTGTGGATAAAGGTGACACCATGACAAGACCATAATACTGATACATTATGGATACAGGAACGGAAACGTAGGAACTTGAATGCCCCAGCACAGCTACGACATTTTCATTATCAGCAAAAGACTGGGCCACAATTTGCCCGGTTGTCAGGTCTCCTTTGTCATCGCCCTTTACAATACTTATTTTTCGACCGCCTAACAATCCGCCTTTCTGGTTAATCTCGTTAGCAGCCATCGAAATTCCTTCCCATAGAAGATTACGCTTCTCAGCCCAAGGTGATGCAGCTCCAATAAGAATATCCCCGGTTGATTTCAGCGCTATTTTTGCTCTGTTATCAGCCGGATTATCGCTCCCGGAGCAGCCTGACATCAAAGATGCTAATACTATTAAAAGAAATATTTTTTTGATCATGATCTCTGTCTCCAAGAGCCTTATGCTAATCTTAAAAAGCCCAAATATTATTATTCACAACAAGAAATTGTCCTGATTTTTCTTTAAGCTATCTGACGGGCAGCCAATTCTTTGAAAAGCCCTTCCTGGGCAACCAGCGTTTCATAGTTACCGGCCTGCACAACCTGGCCCTTATCCATGACATAGATTCTGTCCGCATTGATTATGGTGCTGAGTCTGTGGGCTATGACAATACGTGTGACCTTGAGTGATTCGAGACTTTTACTGACCTCTGCCTGGGTCTTGTTGTCGAGGGCACTGGTCGCCTCATCAAAGAACAGAATCTTTGGTTTTTTAACAATTGAACGAGCAATTACAATTCTTTGCCTCTGGCCTCCCGAAAGAACACCCCCGCCCGCCGGAAGAACAGTATGCATCCCCATGGGCATGGCTTTTATATCATCAGCTACGCCTGCCATTGCCGCAGCATCCCAGGCATCTTCAATGGTAAGATTTGACTGGCCTACAATATTCTCATATATACTGCCCTGGGTAAGCATTCCATTCTGCATGGCAACACCGAACTGACGCCTTGACTCTAAAATATCAATGGTGTCAAGATCCTGCTTGTCATAATAGATAGTTCCTGATTCAGGTTTTTCAAACCCTATCAGAAGTCTTAGCAAGGTTGACTTGCCAGATCCTGATCCTCCGACAATGGCAATAAATTCTCCCGGTTTAGCGGTTATTGACACATCATTTAAAACAAGCGGAAGATCTTCTCCATATCTGAAGTTAACATGAACAACTTCAATATCACCAGTGAGTCTTCCGGGGGGTGCTTTCTGCTGATCATTCTCAGGCTGGGTTTCTAATATAGGCTTGAGACCCTCATAAATTGGTATGATTGACAGAGATGATGTAAATACTCCGGTCATATTCAGGAGTGCTGTTTGAAATGACCCGAATGCTGAAATAAATGCAAGAAACGACCCGGTAGACATCGGCTTGCTCATATAAAAGATCATCCATGAAAAAAGCGTCATACTGGTAAGCAGTGGGAACACAGAATTAAAAGAGGTTAATGCATTTTGGGCAACACCTGCTGAAAAACCAGCCTTGCGCTTTTTTGAAAAAAGATCGCTCCATTTTACAAATGCCCTTTTCTGTGACCCTGTCATCTTGACTTTTGCCACACCATTTATGAGCTGGAAAAGAAAGCCGGCATTTTTATTGTCCAGCCTTATTGATTCTCTTTGCTGTTTCAACTGTATGAGGTTTATGCAAAGTGTACAAAAGAGCGTCACCAAGGTCAGGGCAACGGCAATAAGAGCTAATCCATAATTATAATAGAACAGCAGACACAGATTGAATACGGAAAAAATTGAAGAAAGAACTGTATTCAGTACAATGCCTGCGATCATGTCGATGATGGTGGTGATACCAAGACTTCTTTTTGCAAGATCACCGGAAGAATAATTTCTGAAAAAAGGCACGGGAAGTCCCAGGAGTCTGTCCCATAAAGCAGACTGGACAGTATGGTTAACCTTGCCCTGTATTCTTACAAGTGAAAACCCCTTGGCGAGCTCAAAAAAGCTTGTGGAAAATGCAAGGGCAAGAAGTATCAGAAAAATCTGCCCCATTTGAGATCTTGCAGCCTCCGGTATAATGCTGTCAAAAATAACACCTGTTACAACAGGGGTAGCCAGACCGATTAGGCCAACCATGGTACCAAGGACGCCGACCATGATAATATCGACGGTACTTTCACCCATAATCATCCTGCATATATCCATGAATCCGATTGGCTTTGATTCAAATGGCTTGTAAAAAGAGAAGGCTGTGGGTAAAAGTTTTAATGATTCTTCTTCCGTCACCTCCCTGCTTTTCCCTGTGAGGGGATCAAAAATCTCATAGGCTCTTGCCCCGCTCTGTAAAAGACAAACAGGCTGCATTCCTTCTTCAAAGAATCCTATCATCGGGCCGCTGTCGTGCTTATACCAGTTGGCTTTGAGCATTACCTCCCTGACCCTGAAACCTGAATATCTAGCCAGAAAAATAACTTTATATTTACAGTCTCCTTCCGGCATATCAACAGGCTCTTTTATTTCAAAGCCTCTTTTCCCGGCAATAACAGTAGCACACGCAACAACAGGATCAGGGGATGAAGAAGCCTTTTCATATTTGCCACCTATAACTACGTGGGCAAGTCCCTTCAGAGCCTTTTCATAACCAAGGCTGTCTGCCATTTCGCGTTTTTTGAGCTTTGAATCAGTATGATTTGATAAGTTCTGCATACGGGCCTTCTACATCTTTCATGGTTTCGTGTGTACCGCGCTGAACGATCTTCCCTTTATCCAAAACTATAATCTCATCGCAATCCCTGATTGTGCTCAGTCTGTGAGCTACTATCAGGCATGTTGTGCCCCGCCTTCTGATATTACCGTCAACAATCATTTCAGTCTGAGCGTCAAGGGCACTGGTGGCCTCATCCATGATCAGAATATTTGGAATATTCAGCAGAGCCCTGGCGATTTCAATTCTCTGCCTCTGACCGCCGCTAAAATTGGTCCCACCTTCTTCGACATGGCTCTCGTATCCGCCTCTTCTCGATGCGACCTCATCATGGATATGTGCATCATGAGCTGCAAAAACCACGTCCTCATCAGGAACAGAGCTATCCCACATTGTAAGATTTTCCTTGATACTGCCTTCAAACATGAAAATATCCTGATCAACCATTGCAACTGAGTCAAAAAAGACCTGTTCCGGAATATTGTGCAGCAGCTTGCCATCATAAAGAACTTCTCCAGACCACGGAGCATAAAGACCGCTAGCAATTTTGGCGACTGTTGATTTTCCTGATCCTGATCCGCCAACAATAGCCACTCTTGACCCTGGCCTGAGTATGACTGAAAAATCAGTTATCAGCGGAGGCTCAACCTTGCTATACCCGAAGCTTATGTTTCTAAGTTCAAGATGCCCTTCGAGTTTTTCAGATCCGAACTCGTCAATGGATATATCATTAAACCCCTGGGCTTTTTTATATTTCAGGGCATCATCAAGCCGCTTGATATCTGAAGTGGTTTCCTGAAGAGTGGAGCCGAGCTGCACTAGCTGGTTAAATGGCTGAAGGAAGCTGGACATGAGACTTTGAAACGCCACTAGCATACCCATTGTAAGAACGCCATCCATGACGCGGTATCCGCCAACAACCAGCACCACCAGATTATTGATCGCCAAAAGAAGGGGAGTAACCATGCCAAGCAGCTGGGTTGGTATTGCAAGCTCCTGATTGGCGTTGGTAACTTTGGCTTCATGGCCGCCCCATTTGGCAAAAAAATCTGATTCGCCTCCTGACGCTTTAAGAGTTTCTATCATGCGCAGTCCAGACATGGACACACCCATGAGTTTCCCCATTTCCTGCTGAAGCTTCTGATTTAACAAAGCTCGTTTTTTTGACACAAATTTCAATGCTACCAGGTTGATCATCGCAACCGCAATACCTGTCATTGTGAGTACGATGTCATAATAAAACATTATGATCATGTAAAAAAATACCATGACAAGGTTCAATGCATTTATGGAGAGTGTTCCGGACAAAAGAGTTGCGACCTTGTCATTGAGCTGGATTCTGGATACAAGATCACCGCCCATGCGCTGGGAGAAAAACTCTACTGGCAGACTCAGTATATGTGTCAAAAATTTTGCGGATGAACTGATGGCAAGCCGGGTTTCGAACTTGAGAAGATAGTGCTCCTGAAGCCATGTGAGGGTAAAGCGGATCAAGGCTGTAATGCTCATGGCCACAAGAAGTGGCCTGAACCAGCCCAGCATCCGGCCTACAAGTACGTTATCAACAAAAATCCTTGTAAATACAGGTATTACAATTCCTGGAACCACCAGAAACAGCCCCGCAAGAATAATGTAAACAAGAGGAGAGGCAGCGTTATCAAGCCTTCGAAGAAGTGATTTGACCGTGGAATCGCTATCTCCGCCTTTTTCAAACTTGTCTGTAGGCGAAAATGTAAGCACCACACCTGTAAATGCATTGTCAAACTCTTCATAACTGATTACTTTTGGTCCTGATGCAGGATCATTTATGTATACCTTATCATTTTTGAACCCTTCAAGGACAACGAAATGGTTGAAGTTCCAGAATATAATGACCGGGAAATCAATGGTTTTAAGATCTTCAGGCTCCAGCCTGAACCCATTTGCCTCCATACCGTACTTTCTTGCAGCTTTTAACACATTGCTTGCCTTGCTTCCGTCACGGGAAACGCCGCATTCTACTCTGAGTTCCTCAAGAGGTACCTTCCGGCCATGGTAGGCAAGCACCATGGCGAGAGATGCAGCTCCGCATTCAAGACCTTCCATCTGCAGTACGGTGGGGGTTTTAATTCTTTTCATTTGGAATCCCCTCACCAAGGACATATTTTTTGAATATAGGGATAACCATGTTAATCGGCTTCTGCTGTTCGACCACCACGTTGCCCTGGCACATGGTTCCTGACCCCATCATTATTCTGGGGCCATTTCCAGATGACCATTTATAGCCGCTCGGAGTTCTTGGATCAGGAATAAGATCGGCACGAACTTCTATGGGCGCTCCCCCGGAAGATAAGGACTGAACCAGTGAATCATTATGCAGAACATTCATCATGGCTGAAGTTGAGACCGGAAACTCAGACACCGATGTTACAAGACCGAGCATGAAACCGAATTCTTCCTGACGGCTTGTTGAGGGGGCAATCTGGGCTTTCATGCCTCTTTTGATTTTTTTGCCCTGTATTGCCGGGAAATATATTATTGCTTCAAGATTTTTTGTGTTTTTACCCATCAACTCAACTTTTGCAAGGGGTGAGCCGGCGTTCACGATAGATCCTGTTGAAGCGCTCAGTTCTATGATCTGACCAGAATAAGGGCTCATTACATTGGATGTTTTTTCAAGATCTTTTATCATGTCGGCAATCTCACGTTTTTTAGTGCTGATCTGCTGCATAAGATCTTCTCTCGCAACGTCCTTGCTTGTGGTTAATTGAAAAAGCTGAATCTCAATCTGGCTTAATTCATTTTTTGAACTGCTGACCTGACTGTTGAGAGAATCAATATTTTTCTGTGTATCAAGAAGGGCCTGTTCGGTCAAAATCCCTTCTGCCAAAAGTTTCTTCTGATTGGTTTCTTTCTGTTTAAGCCAGCCAATCTGCTTTTCAAGGTTTTTTATTTCACTTTTAAGGGCTTCTATTTTTTGGGTCGCAGACTCTTTGCTAAGCAGAACTTCTTTTTTACCTGACGAGGTAGTCAGTGACATTCTGTTATTCATTTCATTGAGAGTTGCTCGCGCATCGTTAAGTTTTCCAAGCAGATCGGTCTGTTCAATTCGTGCAATGAGTCTGCCTTTCTCCACAACATCCCCGACGTTAAAGTAAATATCTTTTATTCGTCCCGGTGATGGCGCGTCGATTTCAAAAATACCGCCACTCTTAATAAAAAGCCCCATCCCTGTCACCTTGGTAGGCAATGACCCGAAATATCCCCAGGCAAGAGCGGCGGCAATGAGCAGACCAGTTGTCAAAAGAGAGATCCAGCCCTTTGGACTTGTGATCTGTATCATAGTATCCAGCTGGTCCGGAGAAGACAACCTGTCCAATGAAACTTTTCTGAATATTTTTGACATGGACCTTACCTTTATTTATTTAATCATTAATTTCAGCCATGCTAAAGACTGACCAGATCTGTTTTGATCAGATAATCAGGCAGTGTTGATATATCCATTAGCCCGGCCTTGTGCGGCCATAGATATCAAAAACTTTGTTTTTTATAATACAGGGAGCAACTATAATCTAAAAATATAACGCCATAATTATTTTGCGTTCAAAGAATAAAGAGCAGGAAGATTAACCAGAATTTTCTCGCCATCAACAACGCTGATCATTCCACCCGTATCATAAACAACTCCTGCCAGAGACACAGCAACAATACGTAAATTGTCTATATTGGAAATAAGAGCGTTCTGATAATTTTCATGTGTGTTTATAACATCTATAACCGTACTCATTCCCAGCTTGAATTTACTGCCTTCAACTTTCAAGGCTTCGTTATAAAGATCAACGGTTTCCATGGAAAACTTGTAAGCTTTCAGACTCTGTTTAAATCCGTTCAGAGCAGAAACCACGTCAATTCCTGCCTTTCTTTTTGCATTGGCAAGATTCAACTTCATTTGACGGAGAGCGATTTCCTTCTGGATCACGTCACTTTTTGCAGAACTGTTCTCCAATGGCTGAGAAAATGAGATACCTGTTGTGAAAGTTCCGGCATTGCTAATCACATTGCCTGAGACGTGGGGGCTCTTGTCAGAAGCGTAGGCGGAAGCATATAGATTCAGATCAGGTTTTAGCCCCCTTTTTGATGATTCAAGCATCAACTCTGCGGAATGCAGGGTAATTTCAATTGACTTGATGTCGAATCTTTTTTCATAGGCATTCTGAACAAACTCATCCACAACAAATTTTCCAGGATCATTAACCTTCACCCACTGAATTTTTGGGAATGACAATTCTATTTCTTCATATGGGACACCCATAGACTTTGCAAGTTCATAACCTTTGGTTGCAAGATCTTGTTCACCTGTGACTACACGGGCATGTTTGTTGGCAAGGTTGGCCTTGATCTGGTTTGAATCGGCCATTGGGCGCTCGCCTTTTTCAACCAGTTTCTGAAAATCGGACAGCATTTTTTGAGTATTCTGTTCACTTTTTTTATAAATGAGAAGCTGCTCATAAGCTGCAAGATAGCTCCAGTAGTTGACTACAGTCTGATAGACACTGGTTGATGCCTGGAAAAAATAATCATGAAGGCTCGCCCTGCTTGTTTCCAGCGCTATTTTTTCATTGGTAGTGTTTTGGTTTTCCATCAACAGATCATATATGGGGAAATTTAGCTTAACGCCTATAGTTGGAGTTGATTCTCTGGGCTGTTTAAGATCAGGAGCAATGTCATTTGAAATCAAAAGATCAGCAGATGTCTGAACAGAAACCCCGCTTCTGGTAAGTTTGCTAAGCTGTAATTTATATGATTGAGATTTAACTGTGTTAATGTCTCTTCCATAAAGTTTTTTTTCAACACCATCTAGAGGAACCTGACCAGATGCGACCTCTGCACTGGAATTCAAGGTATTGTCAAAAGGCCCGCTGGTTCCTTCATACGCACTTTTCGACGCATCTGCGTTCAATTTACTGTAAAGAATATCTGCCTGTAACATAAGGGTATTTTGAACTGCCTGTTCAAGAGTTATTTCTTTGGCAAAAGCAGTGGAGGTCAGCAGCAAGAACAAGATAGACAACCGCAGTGACATTTTAATCTCCTTGCATTTATCATGGAGGTAATGATTTGGGGCTTATTTTTAATAAGACTAACTTTAAGAATATTGATTGATGAAACTGTTTTGGAGTTAATATTTTAGAACAACATATTCTGTATTTTTAGTAGAATACAGTAATGTTGTATTTTTTGAGGCACTATTGATAAAATGAACATTTCTGCAAGAAGGCGACATTTAAGAGTTTCATTCATTTTTAGTTAGAGATAACACATCAGGTCAAAATTAAGCAAGATTATAAAATAAGATCAGCGACTCATTTACCTACTAAAGAAAAAAATTGATTCCAAGACTGATATATCGTACCTATAGAAATAATATTAATAATTATGATTAATCCTGTTATTCAGACCTGTCAATGCCTCACACACAAAATCTGCATTCTTTAGATATTTTTTGGCACATCTAAAAAGGACCGTATAACAATGAGCAGTCACGATGTCATCCTCATTAATCCACCTTACAGCACCATGGGAAATCCTTATATAAGCGTTCCTGTTCTTCATTCCTATCTTGAGAAAGAAAATATTAATGTTCTGTCTATGGATCTCGATGCCGCACTTTACAAAGAGCTTGCCAAACCTGAGATTGTCCGTAGAGGCATTGACCATACAAAAAAAAGATTTGTAGAGCTTAACTGCAGAGAAAATTTAAATTTTGCGGAAGCCGTTGAATACAGGATGTTTTCTACCTTACTGTTTCAGCTTTCATGCCACGGCAAGGAACTAAATAATTTTGTAGATGGTGATTATTCCCATGATGATTTTAAAAAGGTTTGCTTTAACAAACTATTAATAACAGCTTCAAGCGCCTTAAGTTTTCCTGAAATGATAGTCACAGTGCCTCAATTTGCCGTCAACCCTTTGTTTGAAAGTTTTTCTGTTTCAGAAATTTTTGATAGCCTGTCAGACAGTAATCTGATTCTTGATATAATCTATCAAAACATTGATTCCATAATGGAAGCGCATGATTCCCCTGTTTGGGGAATTTCAGTTACTTTTCACGACCAGATAATAAAGGCCTTTCAATGCGCTGCTCATATAAAAAAGAAAAACCCGCGTGCTTTTATAATCATGGGAGGGCCATCTATCGCTCACTATTTCAGAAATCTTCCTGATAACAGATTGTTTTCAATCGTAGATGCCTTTGCATATTTTGAAGGTGAATTAACACTCAAATCATTGGTGGGCGTTTTAAAAAACAATGGCTCTCTCCAAGATGTTCCTGGAATTGCATTCAATGAAGGCAATAAAATATTCCATACTATGCCTCCTGAAAAAATCCACATCAATAATTCGGCAGCGCCCGATTACAATGTCATAGATCTTGACAGTTTTATAAAATCCAGGGCTAACATGACCGTTCCCATTCGACTGACAAAAGGCTGTTCATGGGGAAAATGCACTTTCTGCTCTTCTTTCGAGTCATACTATGAACAGATTGATCCTGAAATAGCACTGGGACAATTGCTAAAAGTATATCATGATACAGGTATCCGTAATTTTATGTTTTCGGACGAGGCCTCACCATTAACAGTTCTGGATTATCTGTCAAAAAAAATCATTGAGCTTGGCATCTCAATTTCATGGACTTTCCATACCAGACTGACAAAAAAGCTAACAAAAGAACGCTGCCGACTATATAAACAGGCTGGATGCAGTCAGATTTACATTGGAATCGAATCGACATCGGATAGAATTCTTAAAAAAATGGGCAAGGGTATAACTTTCGGGCAGATTAAGGATTTTTTTGATGAAATGGAGCCTATTCTTCCAATCGGAGCGTATATGATGATAGGTTTTCCAGGTGAGCGTGAAGATGAAGCTGAAAATGGTTTTAGGTATTTAAGTCAATTAGTTGAAAAAAAGAAACTTGCCTCTTTTGTATATTCACAGTTTACAGTTAAAACCGGATCAGCAATATGGGATAATCCCGAAGCATTTGGCATTTCAGAACTAAGCAAAAGAAAAGATCTTGATCTGGATCACAATATATACTGTTTCAAAACAGAAGGCATGCCCCTTGAAAAAATTTATAGGCTGTTTTCTCTTTATTCAGGTAAAACAAAAATCGAACAGATATTTTCAAAAATAAGCAGAATAGATTTTCAGGAAATACATGAAACCTTAAATTTCAGTATGAAAGACACTACTGATTTTGTTGTTTCAGATACCAGTTTTTTTTACCAATCAATGCGGAAATGGTTCTCAAATCCTGAAACAATACCCAGGACAGGTCAAATATCATGGTAAAAAACTTTCATAGCGCGGATTTTTTTAAAAAATGTGGCCCGTCTTTATTTTCATATTGAGTTCAACCACGTTAACACATGGGTGGTTTATCGATGATGACTGATAAAAATTCGACAGATATTTCTTCGGCTATATTTAATCCCTTGTTATTCCCAGAGGCTCAATGGAAT
This sequence comes from Desulforegula conservatrix Mb1Pa, assembly GCF_000426225.1. NCBI lineage: Bacteria > Pseudomonadati > Thermodesulfobacteriota > Desulfobacteria > Desulfobacterales > Desulforegulaceae > Desulforegula > Desulforegula conservatrix. The sequence goes on along the minus strand of NZ_AUEY01000023.1, from coordinate 39,422 downwards.
CTGACCGGTCTTTTTTTTCATGATCCATTTATTACAGATTTTATCAGAAGGATTCGTGACCATTTAAAGGTCAATCCTTTTAAATGGGTACATGGTGCCCCTCTTTCCTATAAATGGAACGGAGGAAGAGTTGATCCCTCATTCAATATCACTCCTGATGAAATCGACAGATTAATAAATCGTTATAAAGCTCTTGATATTGGATGCATGCTAACATTTTCAAACAGATTTATAACAAAAGATGATCTTGATGATCCTGAATGTAATTATCTGCTTGAAAAAATAAGTGAATGTGATTCCGGGAAAAATGGAATCATTGTAGCCAGTGATATTCTGGCCGAGTATATCCGTGGCAGATATCCGAATCTTCATCTTATGGCATCAATAATAAAGGTAACCTGTGAAAAAGGCACTGGCAATCTTTCCTATTACCGATCGCTTGAGTCAAATTTTGATTCTTATGTCGTGGATGTAAATGACAATGTAAATTATGACCTACTTGAAAACCTCGATAGGTCAAAAGCAGAATTTCTTGTAAACAGCTGCTGCGTTTATCATTGCCCTTTTAAGGCTGAACACTATGATATACTTGTAAAGGTTCATGATAAAAACAGTGAAATCACAATGGATACAGTGCTGGAATATCAGAAAAAAAACTGTAAGGCCTATCCCATAGGACGCCAGCTTGGAAAAACACGCAACCACTGTTTAACAATGGAAGAATTACTGAGGCTGTATGAAATGGGCTTTCGTAATTTTAAATTACAAGGCCGCTATACTACATCATTAATTGGTATCATATATGATATCTGCCATTATGTTTTCGAACAGGAACAAACCGGCCCACAGGTTTTTCATTCATTCGTGTAGATATGAAAGAGTCTCATAATATCCGCGTCAGTTAGAACCTGTATCTCTCAAAATGGCTGAATACCAGGGCCTGCAATATCTTTCTATTTTGTCATTATTTGGGAATTTCATGACACCTGCGTGATAGTCAGGAACAATATCTTTACCTATAATAAACCACATGGGTTCTTTATCAACTGCTTCACTGAACGCTTGAATTAGCCCAAGCCTGTTTTTCTGTTTTGTAAAAAAATAATGCAGTTCGTTGTGAGTTTTAAAATCATTTGAAAGTATCAGTCTGGACAAGACATCTACATCCTGATTGCTTGTATTGTGAAAATCAGAAAAAATTGATGAGACTGGATGCATCCATACACCAGGGGTAAATGTGACAGGAATATTTTTTAAATAATCATGGCAGAATAGCAACGTTTCGTTCAGCGTATTTTCTGTCTCTTCAGGGCTTCCTGTCAACATGGACACTTCAAATGGTATTTTAGCATTAACAAGATTTTCTATGGCAATTACCGAGTCTTTTGTCGTAAAACCTTTTTTTAGATATTTCAGAACTTTGTCACTCCCGCTTTCAAGCGTCAGTACCAGACCTGCGCATCCTGATCCCCTGTACTTTTGAAGCAACGCCTCTGTTAATCCAGAAGGATTTACATAAGCATACCACTTTATATCAAGCCTGCTTTCAATGATTGCATCAACAATGGCGATGGAATGATCTGTAGGACTTGAAAAAACAGAATCCACAAAATATATATGCTGTATTTTATAATCCTGAAGATATGTCCTGATCTCAGAAACTATCTGGGAAACAGGCCTCAACCTGTATTTTTGACCTTCGAGGTATGGATAAACACAATAGGAGCAATTAAAAGAACACCCCCTTTTGGTTTGTATGGAACCATAACCTCCATTATCATGGTAAATTTCAGTGAGATTATCAAGGCATGAGACGTCCATTTTCCATAAGCTGTCATTATCACAATTTTTTCTGTCATTTTTGTGAATTATACTGTCTCTCCTGAAAACAAGCCCCGGAACTGAATCAACTTCCTCACCTTGATTCAGTTTCTCAAGAAGCATGACCATTGAATGTTCACCTTCTCCCTGGATACCATAATCAAGATTGAGGTATGTCATGTAAAATTCAGGTGCAAGCGAAAACCCTGAGCCTCCGGCTATGACGGGAGCCCCGGAACAGTTTTTTAGAAAGTCTATGACAGGAAGATCCTGAGAAATGCAGAAAAAATCAACTAATGTATTGGTTTTAATGACAGGCGGACCAAAATTGTAAAGATTTCTGAAAGAATATCCTATATATTGAGGATTAAAATTATGGATTTTTTTTCGCAGCTCTTTTTTATAGTCAGCTGATATTGCAGAATCTTCAAGAAACACCGGCAATAGTACTGGAATAATCAACGGTTCAAATCCATGTTCCCTCAATGCTCCTGCTATGAAGAAAAGCCCGATGGGTGCTATTCTGAAATCAGAATCCGAATAGCTGTCCCTTGCAGACAGAGAGTGAAAAAGCAGAACCCGGCATTTTTTTTTATCCATGAATTGAACCTTTTGTATTTTAGTCTGAAAACCATAAGAAATGAAAGTCTGTGTTCTGTTTTACAGCCTAACACCCGAACAAAAATTGACAAAGTCGCAAAAAGTCTGATTTCAGTCATTCCGGCGAAGCCCGGCATCCAGAAATATCTTCAAATACTGGATGCCGGATCAAGTCCGGCATGCCGCTAAAACCTTTTTCTGATTTTTTGCGAGACCATCAAAATTAACTGGAAGCGTCAAGAATATTTAAACGAAAACAGGGAAGAACCGCAAGATGTATGATATTTTGTTTATAAACCCTCCGAATCATGGCCGGGAAGATTTTATACCTCTAGGCCTTAGAAATCTTTACACAATAATCAGGGACGCTGGGTATAAAACTGGATTTATTGATATTCAGAAGCTCTTTATAACCGGAGAGCTTGAATTTAATCATGATTCAATGGAAAATATTTACAATATAATAGGCTCTGCAGAAGCAAAAATATATGCTTTTACGCTTTGGAACACATCTTTTCCATGGGTAATAAGTACTTGCAAATATCTCAAACAATCAGACAGCAGATCTATTACCATTATTGGAGGCCCGCTTTCCACACTTTCTTCAGAACAGATTCTAAAAGATTATGACTGTATCGATATTGCCTGCAGATTTGAAGGCGAATTGATTATCGAACCGCTTGTGAATACACTTTTGTCTTCAGTACTGGCAGATATTGGAAATATTCAAAATATTTCGTACAGGGACATAGACGGAGTCATCAAGTCCACGGACAGTGCCCCTCTTATAGATAATCTTGATATTCTTCCAATGATAGATATAACGCCGACTGATTTCAGAAGTCCTGTGATTAACCTGGAAGCAGGACGAGGTTGTTCTTTCCACTGCTATTACTGCTCATCCTGTTTTATCTGGAAATTCAAACCCAGATATAAATCAGGAAAAAGACTGTTTTCTGAAATAGAACATATTTGCAGTCAGTATAAAAGAGAAGGTATAAACCAGCCTGTTTTTCATCTCGAGCATGATAATTTTCTTATGAAGCCAGAAGTTTTAACCGAACTTGATTCAAGAGTTCAGGAAACAGGGTTAAAATTTAAATACGGCTTTGCAGGCAGAGCAGATCTTATAACAGACAAAAATCTCGAGCTTCTCAAAAGTACAGGATGCTTTTATGTTTACCTCGGGATAGAAACAGGGTCAGCTCGTATGCAGAAAATAATCAATAAAAATCTGCCATTAAAAAAAATATTTTCATCCATCCTGAAACTTCAAAAAAATAGAATTATGGTCAACGCTAATCTGATGTATGGTTTTCCGGAAGAAAATCTTGATGATTTACACGCGTCTCTGGATCTAATGAATACTTTGCGATATCTGGGTGTAAATGTTTATATCAGTATGCTGAGTCCTGAATCAAAAACTCCGGTTGGTGATGCCGCACCTTTATCTGATTATCTATTCAATGATTCATCAAGATATTACAAGGAATTGATACATTCTGGTTTTAAACCCGAAGAATACAAAAAGGTTTATCTGAATCATCTATATACGCTGGAAAACCGGCATTATGATATTTTAATCTACAATCAATTTGTTCAATTCTGGCATACGCTTATTACAGATTATCCACTAACTGTTTACACTCTCAATAGCCATAATGACTGTGACTGGAAGAATATTTTTTCAGTATGGAATAACAATCTGAAAAACTGGAACTTCTCCGGTGCTTCAAACCAATCGCTGATTGATTCTTTCAGACTTTTTAATCAAAACTTTGGGCAAAATGAAAAAGAAACTGAAATTGCAGTTCTTGAGCATTCTATCAACATGAGATCAAAAAATAGTAATAACGACAATGATATATCCAGAGAGCAACTTATGGAGTATTATGGATATTATAATAAAATACGCAAAGAGACCATTGACAGACTGAATGCCATGCATGGCTTTTATTAGAGCCAGCACTGGGGGTCTTTATTTTCTGTAGATCCTCCTGCTACACCGCGGCATCCCCTGCATACATTCAGATATCTGCATTGTGAGCAGGGATCATTTTCTGAAAGTTCGTATTTATGATTTATTGAGCTGATATAATTATAAAAATCATTATCAACCATTTTTGACAGAACAGGTTCAGGAAGAAGGCCGCAGCCTATCAAGTCACCGGAGTATGTCAAAACCAGCAATCTTTCTATTGCGTCACATCCCAATCTTGCGCCTGGTTTAAACAAATCTTCTGTTTCAATAAGCCCCTCCTCGCAAAGAAAAGGCACCCACAGCTTTTCCTTGAAGACAAGATTTAAACCATGCCTTTTATTGTTGTAAAGAAAAAGCAGCATCTGCTTCAAAAATTCCCTGAAATCCCCAGGCTGAATATCAACAGGGTAATTTTTTTCATTCAGCTTCCCAACCCTTGCAAGCCTTCCAATGGATACTGCATCAGGTTTGTTTTCCAAAACAAAACCAAGGGAATCAAGCAGATCTGCCCGGTTGAATTCTCCTATGGAAAAATGCCACACAACAGGAGTTCCATTTTTACGAAACTGCCTTGTTACATGGCTTAATATTTCAGGAGAGTCTTTTTTTCTGTATTTTGCCTGACTTCGAATACCCATAAAAGTCAACTTGACTGACTCGCAGGCTGCGTTTGAAATCATTTCATAGACTGGTTCAGTAATTGTGGATGGATTTAATTTCAGGCTGAAGTTAGAATTATTATCACGAAGGAATATCATAAGATTTTCAAAATAAGGATACTCCAAAGGGTCACCGCCAGTAAAAGAGAATTGTGGAATAATGGAGTTATTGATCCGGCTTTCGGAGAACTGCCTGATTGTATTACAAAGAGATTCAAAATCCAGAAAAACAGGATTGCAGTCTGTTGTGGCGCCGCAGTAGAAACACCCAATGGAACATTGATTTGTTAGTTCTATCTCAAGTATATGCCGTTTTTTATAGTCAACAGCTTTTGCCATAAAAAAGCTGTTTATATAATTTTTAAAATTGTGATCCATTTTAAGATCTTCAAAGGTTCTATGCATTTTTATATTTTCACCCTCACTTTTCGGCACCTTTTTTAACTGATGGATAATATGCTTTAATTTGTGACGCTGTGGACAAACCGATGAGTTATCTTTCAATATAACCGGACACTGCATTTTAATGAACCGCGTTTTTTAAATGCGTTTTTTAAATTGACTACCATGACTGAATCTGTATTATGTATATACTTTTATCCATTATGAATACACTGAAATGGAATTTTGATTCTTCAGAAACATTCTGTATATTTGTATTTCTTATTTTATTCAAAAAAATAAATTGGTGAATTTTTAAAATTCGTTGGGCTAATTTATAATCACAACCAGAAACACCCCGATCAAATCATCAGTATTATATAAAGTTTCTTTATTTGCTGATCGTGACTTGATGTAAAACCAACAAAACTAAATAAACATACTTGACTGACATTTTTTTTATTTCAGTCTTCAGATTAAAGAATACAACAGAATAACAAGAACAGCTTTTTACAGATGCTTTTAATGCTGCAGAACCTTATGTGGCATATGGCTGGAAACAGAAGTAATTACTACTTACCTAAATCAAGGAGATTATTATGTCATTAGATCACGCCAAAAAAATGCTCGAAAAGCTCAAAACAGACAAAGACCTTATGGAAAAAGTCAAAGCTGCGGATAATGAAGGTAAGAAAAAAATCGCCGAAGATATGGGCCTTACTTTCACAGCCGAAGAAATGAAAGAAGCTATCAAAGCTGATTCATCATTGAGTGATGAAGATCTTGCTACAGTTGCGGGCGGTGCTTCAGGTACATGGGTTGCAGTTGGAGCAGGCGCTGCCGGAGCTGCCGCTGCTTGCGGCTGGTAACCGATTATTGTTTAAAAATCATGCTTTTATGAATTAGAATAGGCCTTTAACTTAGTTAAAGGCCTATTTATTAAGGAAGTTATTATGTCTTTAGATGATGCAAAAAAAATGATCGAAAAGCTCAAAACAGAAAAAGGGCTTATGGAAAAGGTCAAAGCTGCGGATAATGAAGGTAAGAAAAAAATTGCTAAAGACATGGGACTTGCTTTCACGGCCGATGAAATGAAAGAAGCTATTAAGGCTGATTCGAAATTGAGTGATGAGGATCTTGATACCGTTGCAGGTGGTGCTTCAGCCACATGGGTTACTGTCGGAGTCACCAGCGTCGGGGCTGCTGCTACATGTGGTTGGTAAGGTAACGATTATCAAAAAAATATTAAATTTTGTTCAGTCAAGGTTATTTCTTTAATCAAATTAAAGGCATAACCTTTTAAATTTATGGAGATATTATCTGCCTATGAATTTACAGATAAAAGAAGGCATCACTCTTTTTGACAGGCAATATCAATCCTGTTGTGGGAATGGTAAACATTCTCATTATTTGCCGGAAGAAGAGGCATTCCGGATAGTATGGGATGAAGGCACCAGGATAGGTATTACACGGATTGCAGATGTAACCGGATTTGATAGAGTTGGTATTCCTGTGTATAACTCCATCAAACCGACAACTAACGGATCATGTGTACAGCACGGCAAGGGTCTTACAAGAACCTCATCAAAAATATCAGCACTCATGGAATCCTTTGAAAGATATCATTCCGTCAATCCGGATATTAAATCATTCGAAGCAACCTACGATGAAGTATCCCGTGACATGGCTGTGATTCCATTTGAAAAATTGCTGCATATAAAAGGATCATTGCTCAGGAAAGACATGCCTATTCTTTGGACCGAGGGTTGGGATATCGCCAACAATGTAAAAACAGCTGCTCCTCTTGCCATGGTTGAACTCGCTGGTAAAAAGTCTCAGAACAAGACATTTAAAACAGGACATATGCAGGTTTCCTCAAATGGCCTTTCTGCTGGTTTTCATATTCTTGAGGCCATAATTCAGGGCTTGCTCGAGGTTATTGAGCGCGACGGAATCACATGCCATACTTATAAATCAGGTGCTCTTAAACTGCCAGTGCCGGAAAAGCTGATTGAACCTGAGTCAATTCCCTATCCTGAAGTAAAAGAGCTTTTTGAAATATTTACCAAAGCTGGAATAGCGCCTTTTCTTTATGATTGTTCCACAGATATTGGTATTCCAGTATATAACTGCTTTCTTTTTGATAATCTGCACCCGGAATATATGTGTGTTCATGGGATGGGAGCAGGACTGCATCCAAGGGAAGCAATGCTTCGTGCCTTAACGGAAAGTGCTCAGTCCAGAGTTGTTTTTAATGCAGGAAGCAGGGATCTTTTTTTCCAGGAAGAGTTTGAAATATCATGCAACAATAGCTCCAGAGCCATTTTCCCCATAGCCCAGAAACAGAAGAAGTATACTTTTGATTCAACTCAGGAAATTGAGGAAATGCCTGATTATGTGAAACAGATTAATTACTGTATTCATAAATTAAAATCTTCAGGAATGGAACAGGTTCTGATTTTCCCACTGGTTCCGGAGAATAATAAAATCCAGGTTGTAAGAGTGCTGGTTCCAGGAGCAGAAGGCTATATTGTTTCATCGTATTACCCTGGAGACAGAGCCCTTGATTATTTGAAAGGGGTTAAAAAATGAAAATAGTCGTATTTTGCGGACCTACTATTTCTGCTGAAGAAGCATCGAAAATTATAGAAGCTGATTTCAGGCCACCTATAAAACACGGTGATATGATCAGCTGTGTTTACAATGACCGGCCAGATATCATAGTGATTATTGATGGTGTTTTTATTGATAAACTGTCAATCTGGCATAACGAAATCAACGAAGCTTTAAACAAGGGCGTCACCGTATATGGCACATCTGCCATGGGAGCAATCAGGGCCGCAGAAATGCAGAAATGGGGAATGCGCGGAGTTGGCGAGGTTTTCAACCTGTTTTCTGAAGGAACGATAGAGGCAGACGACGAAGTCTTCTGTGATTATTCAGCTATAAATGGGATTTATCACAAAAAAACCATTCCAGTAGTTAATCTGAGATATATTTTATCAAATGCTACAAAAGCTGCCATTATAAAAGAAAACCAGGCAGATGATATTCTTACAGCAACAAAGGCACTGTTTTATAAAGACCGAACCATTGCAATAATTATCAGCACATGCCTCGAGAACTCCATCATTAATGAGACCGAGGCCCAATCCCTTTTTGAGTATATCAGTGCCTCACAGTTAGACATACAAAAGCAGGACGCTGTCCTGTGCCTTGAATCAGTTAAAAAATTAAAATCTGAAGATCTGGACAGAAAAGAAAAAAACTTTCAATACGATCTTTTTTTTGAAGCACTTTATGAGCGTGACCGTGGAACAAAAAACGGGAACGATTATCATTCATTTTACAAGATTGCAAATGACTACGCCATGTATTCATCGGATATTGAGTCTGTAAATGACGCAGCCCTGAACAAAAAAATCTGCGCACTGATTGCCGATAATTTTAATATTGAAGTATCTGATGAAGACATTGCAGCCGAGAAAGCCCTTTTTACCCAAAGACATCGGATAAGTGGTGACAAGGAATACCATGAATGGCTAAAAGGTAATGATCTGACTGAAAATGAATTCAATGAGCTGCTCTCCGAAGCTGTAAAGATCAACAAACTCCAGAACTGGTATTCCACAAGACTTGGATTTGCCAAGAACACGCGTTATCTGTTGGAAGAGCTAAAACTAAGCAATCAGTACACAGAGTGGAAGCAAAAAAGCATCAATATACATGAGAAATTAAAAAATTCGCGGGAAGAAATAACCGAAACGTTTAATGATAATGATCTTAACAAATTAGTCGCAATTTTTCTAAAACGCAATTCAAGACCATGGGAATCCGCTCCGTTCAATTTTATTAAGAAAATAGGTATGAATCCCCAGGCATTCAAATATCTTCTCGCCAGGGATAAAACCCTGTCAGAGATTGTAGCCAAGGAAATATACGGCGACGCATGACATCCGGAAATTTTAAAATAAAATTGCTGCGGATATGCAGCTCATCCACAAATATCAGCGCTGATGTATTTGATAATCTGTTCAGAGAGAATATCGGGTCATTGTTCTCGACCGAGTATATTTCTTCCATGGAATTTGTATCCTTGGTTTCAAAAAAATCCGGTCTTTTTGAATTATTAAATAAATACGATTATATCTGCCCGGATTACAAGATGATGGCTGTTGTACCATGGTTCATGCAACTTAGAAATCATAACAATCTGTCCTTCGGAATAGTCTTTATCACACACAGCCCTGGAATCTACGGCTTGGAATGGTATCTGATGCAGAATTTGATCTGCAACAAGGATATTATCATCGCTCCAAGCAATTTTTCAGGTCGTGTGATAACTCTTTTGGCCCCCTCCCTTAAATCCAATTTAGAGATCATTAACCACCCAATTAATTTGAAAAGCAATCACAATAAGACTCAGAACAGGGGCAACAAAATAGTCACCTTGAGTCGCATTGTTGATAACAAACTCATTCATCGCCAGATTGACGCCATGGGGTTAATTGTTCACAAATATGGATATGATCACCTTAAAATGTTTATAGGCGGCAACCTTAATGATTCTGAATCCGGTGAACTGACACACTATGCGCGCCTTCTATATTTGAAAATAAAACTTTTAAAACTTGAACAGAATGTGTTTTTGACCGGAGAGATTTCAGCCCCGGGGAAAAAAGCTTTTTTTATGGATTCGTTTGTATCTGTTAATCTGTCAAGAACCCTTGAGGAGGCATTCCCAAAGGTGAGTGTCGAAGCCCTCAGTTTCGGGATTCCAGTTGTGTCAACACTATGGAACGGATTCAGGGAAACTGTTGGTTCTGCCGGGATATTATTGGATCTTGAGATTGATTCCAATGGAAGAGCCGATGTGGATTCGGATGATCTGGCAAGAGCCATTATAAGATTATATGAAGAGCCTGTCTATGAAGACATCTGCCACAATCAAATAAAAAAATATGATTTTTCAGCACTAAAAAAAAAATACATTGATATTATTTCAGATCGTGTTTCAAGGGACACTGCCCCCACCATGGTAAATAAAGAATATTTCGGGCTTCTTGATACCATATCTTTTTTAAAAGTGTTTACCCATAGTGAACTGATGAAATATCACACAGAATGGGTGGAGAATTATTTTAAAGCTATTAGAAGCAATAACTCGGAAACTTTACAAACTGGAGAAGTCTTTTTCAGGTATTTTGTTTCCGAGGCTTTAAATCAGATACTTACCGGATTTTACTCATTTAAGTACTCCGAGGATATTCTATATGATTTCAAACCGATTAAAGCTTTAAGTGAATCAGGAGCGGTAGCTGATTTTCGTGAAAAAATGCGCCAAAGCATATACATATCAAACAATAGCCACTCAAAAAAAACTTTGCTCAGAATTTTTTCTGAACGCCCTGATCAGGAGCTCCTTAAAGAAGCCATTCTGCATTTTAAGAGTACAGAGGAAGATATTCCCTTAATGGAGTATTTCATACATTATGCAGATTATCTGGATGAAAAATACTCGGAAGTATGCACTTTTTATAACAAATATTACCGTTCCTTGCGGCCAGACTTGAGTCAGGCTGAAAATATGTGTCTTTGGTCCAGAGCAGCCATGAAGTGCAATGATACAAAAGGGGCTATCGAATATCTTGGCAAATGGCTTAAGCGTTATATCACCGAACCCGAAGCCTCGAAAATCCACATTGAGTATATGAAACTCCTGCTCAACACGCCTGGTATACCAAGGAAAACAATAGATCAGCAGCTTGAAAACATAAACGAAATCAGCTTTGACAGAAAACTATTTAAAAAATTAGAGATAGCAGCCTATGTCAGATAAAAAGGTACTCCTTATTCATCCACCATTTTGTATGCCGGACAAGCCATATATAAGTACGGCAGTTCTTTACTCTTATCTGGCTAAACAAGGAATAGATGTTTCTGTTTTTGACCTTAATATTGAGTTTTACAGGGAATATCTTTCCTTGGCCAATATTGGCAAAGCTATAGATTTTATAGATAAAAGATTTAAGGATCTTGACAACAATCCAGCCCTTGAAACTCTCGAAATCCAGGAACACCTGAAACTGAAAGCACTAAAAAGCAGCATGACAGGCAATCCACCGCCATTTCATCTGCTTTTTAAAAACGGCGCCTTGCGCAATTCAGAACAGTTCATATTATTTGGTATGGGGCTGAATATCGTCAATACCCTCTATTATCCCGAATCCCTCGAATTTTTAATAACTACCGGGTATATTAGGTACAAGAGTAATGGCAACAAATTTTCAAGTCATGACATAATCGACAGTATTAAAAAACCGTCGCTTTATTCATTTGTAATTGAAAAAATCTTATCTGCGTATTTTACAGATAAAAATCCTGATATTGTCGGCATATCCGTATCTTTTCCAGATCAGGTTCTTCCGGCTTTTTATGCTGCTTCAGTAATTAAAAAAATCCGTCCGAAAACTCATATATGTTTTGGTGGGACATTTGTTTCAAGCCATTTACGTGACATCAGCAATATCAATCTTTTTGATCATGTTGATACTTTTATCCTTGATGAGGGTGAAAACCCACTTCTTGAACTGATTAACTGTCTGAATGAATCAAGGTCTTTTGACCACATTCCAGGGCTGATTTACAGATGCGGAAGCAAAATCTGTAAAAATGAGCCGGGCAACACCAGTTTGAATAAATTACTGCCCCAACCTGATTATTTATCTGTCGATCTTGATAAGTATCTTGTTAATACTGATTCCATGGCACTTTTATTCAGATTATCCCAGGGATGTTACTGGCATAAGTGCAGCTTTTGCAGGACCGAACTTTCATTTGTTAAAAATCATGTCCGTGCAGAATTAAATGAAATAACCCCATGGATCATAAGACTTGTGCAGCAAACTCCGGTTCGCATTCTGCATTTTACCGATGATGCAGCAGATCCTGATCTGCTTTCAGAACTGTCATTGTTCCTTCTTGAAAAAAACATATCCATATCCTGGGTCACAAATATGCGTTTTGATAGCAGAATCACCCTTGAAAAATTAGATCTATATAAGAGAGCCGGTTGCCGGGCCATATATTTCGGACTGGAATCATGCAATGACAGGATTCTTAAAAAAATGAAAAAGGGCATTTCAATGAAATTCGTTGAAAAAACCCTGAAGAACTGTGCTGAATCTGCAATACCTGTAAATCTCTATATGATTGTCGGGTTTCCAACTGAAACAGAGGAAGAAGCCCTGGAAAGTTTTTCAATTGTATATGAATGGAAGAAAAAAGGGCTTGCCCAACAAGTAATATATAATATTTTTGAAATTTCAGGATGGTCAGATATTTCATCTAATCTTCAGGATTATGGCATAACAGAAGCATTTCATTCTCCATCGCTCGATCTGCACCCACCAGTAACTGATTTTAAATGCAGCGGCATGGAACGATCTAAAGCGGAATTATTTTGTTTTGATTTCATTACAAAACTGGGAAAAGTAAGTTCATACACTAAGAAAGGGGTGATGGATTTACTCTGTACTTAAAACACTGGTAACTTCTGCCGTGGTTGGCTGTTATGGATATTTTACAATCAGATACCCTGCCATAATTTCAAGCTCAGAATCGGTCATGGAATTATCAGGCATCGGAGGTGTCGGGGTTTTAAGAAATGCGGAAAGCTTTTCCTTTGAATACTTTTCTGAAAGCCCTGCAAGGGGCCTTGTTACAATGCCATCTGTATTTTTTTCAGCGTCATGGCATGAAGCGCATGAGTGGGTTTCCCATAACTTTTCAGAATAAGCCGAAGATGATTTTATAATATCTTTTCCAACTGGCCTCAGCATATAAACAAAACCAGCGTAATCATCAGACACATATAAATTGCCGAAATCGTCTTCCACAACGTCAACGGGTCTGCCTACCACATTATCATCCGAGCTTCTTAGAAAACCTGTAAGAAAATCCTGTTCTGTTATGGAGCCATCTTTTTCCCATTTAATGGAGACGATCTTATAGCCGTCTTTCCTGCTCCTGTTCCACGAACCATGAAGCGCGACCAATGCGGAATTTCGATAATTTTCCGGGGTGGAAACACTTTTAAGAAAAGTTATGCCAAGTGGAGCATTGTGAGCCCTGAATTTGTGAACCGGTTTTATTGATTCTGAAATTTTTCTTTCGTTATTCTTTCCGAAATCAGGATCAGCTATGTTGTCACCATTGACATACGGCCATCCATAAAAGCCGTTTTCCCTGATCAGATTGAGTTCGCATGGAGGGAAATCATCACCCAGCCGGTCCCTTCCGTTGTCTGTCCCGTACATCCGGCCGTCGGCCGGGTTCCAGTCAAACCCCACTGTATTTCTGAGTCCGGACGCAAAAATCTTTTCCTTAGATCCGTCCGCATCGTATCTTAATATTGCTGCCCTTCGCTGATCCTTTTCAATACAAACATTGCAACTTGAGCCTATCGAAACATACATTCTGCCGTCAGGCCCAAACCTCAGCGTTCTTGTCCAGTGACCGCCTGTAGGGATACCTGTTATCAGGCGCGTATATTCTCCGGAAACCTTACGACCCGCCGGATCAAAATCTATTCTGCCGACAGAATCGGTTTCAGCCACGTAAAGATACTTCCCCCAAATATCAATTCCATGAGGTTTATTAAGGCCGGAAAGAAGCTCTTGAGCCCCATCTGCCTTACCGTCTCCATTTGAGTCCCTTGCAAGAAGCATTATTCTCCCGGATGAAGGAGTGCTCAGAAGTACATCACCTTTTTCAGTTACCTTCATGAAACGCGCGCCATTAAGTCCGGAAGCAAATATGCTAATTCTGTATTCCTCAGGGCACACAATTCTGTCGATAATATCTTTTTCCGAAATCGAAGTCTTTGTTTTTTTAGAGCTTTTAATGAATTCGATCTTCGATTTCAGCTCATATCTATTTTGGTATATATCTGAAAGAAGGTACCCAAAGATAACGGCAAGGCCGACAAGAAAGGTGATCTGGGCCCATTTTTTTTGGGGGGTGTTCATAATTTTTCTCCTGGCAGATAAATATATGAAGTTCAAATCAAAAGTTCATGGGTTTACTTAGCCCAAGGCAGGTCTGTTTTTGTAATAAATATTGTAACTATTCAGTTCGCTCTTTGAAGGGATGGCTTTATTCTTGGGAAACCCTTTTTGTAAAAAATGTTTTCCAAACCTATCTCAAAAAGTTTTTTATGAAAATTTTGACAATGTCGCAAAAAGTCTTATTTCCGTCATTCCGGCGCAGGCTGGAATCCAGAAGTGGCTGAAATTACAAAGATGCCGGATCAAGTCCGGCATGACGCTTAAGGCATTTTTAGACTTTTTGCGAGTCCATCAATTTTATGCCTGGTGAATAGTTTTCCACTATTTTTATAATTGCAGCATCCGTTCAAGCAAAATGCTGTCCAGTTTCTTCCCGGAATTAAATTCTCCAATCCCTCGCATTCCGTTACTGATGCCTTTTTCAAAAATATATTCAGGGAAAGACAGCATCCATTTTTCAGATTCGTCAAGACCTCCGCGAGCAATTTCAATCATCTTTCCGGCAAATTCTCTTAAGCTTCCATTTGACATGGACTCGCGGATTGCAGATGTTCTTAACGCAATAAAGTCATCCGGCAGATGCCCCAGTGCCTCGTCCATATTGCACAGAAGCCCTTTCATCAATGCGCATACTGAGATAATCACAGAGTCTGCGACCTGATCACCAGCAGTTTCCCTTATAAACCGATCAGGAAGATTGGTTCCTGGCGACCGCATCTCTATATAAATGTTTTCTGCTATTTCATCGAATGCATCTAAATTCTTCATGAACTCAGAAGGATTATAGATATCCTTGAGGGTAAACCTTATCCTGGCATCGATAAACTTGGAAAACTGAAAATATTCCTGATGATAAACGGCAGGCTCTATGAATCTTGTTTCACCACGGATAATGCCTTTTGCATAAACCCCTTTTGACGCAAAGAAAGCGTCGTAAGTTACAGGTTCCAAAGGAACAAAAACATCACCGCATGCCTTGAAATGGGAACACGAATCAGGGAGTGCATGAATGAAATTATCTCCGTACATCCACTGAAAATAATCCTTAAGAGAAGCAAAATAGGATGTTCTTGATCCAGCATTCCTGTCTGAAGGATAAAGGCAGTCAGCAAACATTCTCGTCCACAATGTCAGTCTGTTCTCAATGTTTTCTGTTATGTCCCCCCCTTCAAAAGGGCTGTTCGCATATATGGCAATGAATGCAGGTGAAAACCCAAGCATTACGTTGACGGCATCCACGGCTCTTTCAGCAGTCACTCCGAAACTTGGGCTCATATGTGCCTTGGCATCAATACCACAGCTGTGATCCCAGCCCCGGACTTCACGCCAGTATTTATATATTGGTCTTGGAACACACATTTTGTGGTAAAATTCAGGTGATATTTTGACAAAGGGGTGTTCAGAAAAATTGACCAGACCAATACCAGAATGCCCTAAATGCGTTGACAACTTTTTTAGCTTTTGCCTTATCAGCCTGTTCAGACAATAAAGGCTTTCAACTGGCCCAAGTGAAAGCTCGGGCAGATTAAAACCGTTGTCAAAACCCGTGTGCTCACAGTACTTCATCGCCACTGTTTCACCAGTTTTCAAATCCGCCGCTGGCACTTCAAGTTCTATTCCGCATGTTATTTTTTTCAAGAATTGCTCCTGTTCATAAGCATATAACAGACGGTTGCAAAAAAATAAAACACCCCAAGCATCTGAATACTTGTCTGAAAACTGTAGAATGAAAAAAGGGAGCCAAGAACAAGCGGGCCGAGCATCTGTCCAAGCTTGTCAAAAACCCTCTGGGTACCAACAGCAAAACCCACACCAACCTCATTTGTCACATCCTGTTCATGCACAAGAAGCGAAATGGCCGGATTGGCTATACTTCCAGCCACACTCATAAAAAATATGGCCAGGGAAAGCGCAAACACCCCGCTTAAATATTTCACCATAAAAAGACCTATTGTGCCTGAAATGCCTGCAAGAACCAGAAAAACACGTTTATTTGTAACCCGGTCTGTCAGACTTCCAAGAAATGGGCCGAGATAGATGACGGTAATTCCGTAAATCATCATAACACGGCCAGTTGTGGCCTTGGAGACATGCAGCGAATCAAGGATAACAGGAGTTGCAAACAGAAAAATCCCCATCTGAGCAAGCGAAAAAGGCAAAAGACTGAACAGAAGAATAGAAAAAACGCTTTTGTCCGAAAGATATTTACGAGCCTTGACAAAGCTGGCTTTAATGCTGATTGCCGATCCATGAAGCTCTGGCCTCTGAAAAAATGAATGCATAAAAACAATTACAAAAACGGCGGGTATTATCAATACAATCCCTGAAAACTGGAAAACAGCCGCATAGCCAAGGCGATCAGCTATCAGTCCCCCAACAGCTCCGCCGCATATATAGCCTGAATAGATTCCAGCGATGAGGGACGCGCTCCCCCTGCCAAGGTTTACACCACCTGAAAAATTAAAAAGAAAGCCTTGGGCAGACATCCATGAAAGTCCGTACCCGAATCCTGCAAGTGCCCTGAATAGAACAAATGATGCCGGATTAGTTGCAATTGATGAGAATAATGCTGCTATGATGCTTAACACAATACCGGATAAAAACGGCTTATGCCAGCCCGACCTGTCCATCCAGCCTCCAGCGAGAAAAGATGCGATCAGGGCCGCCAGAATTTCCATGGAAACCGGAATGCTGGTCAGGAGATTCCCGCTTAATCCCCAGAGATTTTTCCCTGAAGTCAGCTCATTCATCAAGACAGGAATAAAAGAGATACCCATCATTGTTCCGAAAAGATAGATTGCAATGGCTGTTCGGATATAACCGATGGAAAAGCGGATTCGTTCGCCTTCATCCCTTGCTGAATGGATATTAATATAAACAAGCAGAAATATGACAAGCTCGGTAACAAAAAGCAGGGAAAGCCCCATAACAGTTACTGAATCCAGAACAAGCTCCTTGACCTTGGAGCTGATATAGGTCTGATCAAGTCCGGCCTTAATTGTTCCACCGCCGGGTATGGCATGGATCAAATCGTATGCAACGGTTTTTCGGCCCCATTTGTAAAGGGTTTTGTTTTCATCCGCAATTTCAAGAAAAGACAGCTCAGGAAGGGATTCCACACTTTTTTTCAGTCTTAAATCCATTCCGTTAAGTTCATCAAGGGCTATTCCCTTTCCTGTCAGATATCTGATATCCTCAAGATGTATCTTCACTACTTCATCAGCAACTTCCCTCGCCATTTTTCTGTATGTGCTCACCTGTCCTTGTATGCTGTAGAAAGTATAAAATGCCTGGCAAAGAATGATTGAAACAAACACAATGGACATGATTCTTGGTTTGGAGATTTGGCTGTCTCCCTTTCTCAAAAAAAACCTTAAGCCAGGCAAAAGCAGAAGAAGTACAGATATTAGGCTGTATGCTATTGGTCTAAAACCGCTCCTCAGAGCGTCGGCCACAGCACTGTCAACTCTTTCCCGCTTAAAAGAAAATACTCCTGTTCCGGCTATTTTCTCGCCATTTCTGACAGGGAATTTAAACCTGTAATAAGGAGCCTGCTCTGTCAGTTCCTTTGTCAGTCCACTAATTTTTGTCATCAAGGCATCAGGATCAAGGGAATAAAGGAGATCACCTTTTTCAGAAAAAATTTCGATATTATCAATGCGGCCGGATGATGAGGCAACCCCGGACATGAGTTCCTCCATGCCAAGAAATTTATCAATGGATTTGCCAAATCTGAGGGAAATCGAAATGCTTTCTGAGAAGTCTTCGGAATAAACCCTCATGTGGGAAGTATAAAAAGATAGCTGGTTGTTCTTGAATGATATGATTCCAAGAACCAGTAAAAAAGCTTCCGAAAGCAGCAGAACCGCAAGGGTCATAAGCACAAACTTCAGCTTGTAGTTTATTTCCGGCTTAGGAAAATTCATCGTCGTTTGCGATGGCTGTTTCAACTTTAATTCCATGGTCTTTTTAGTCATAAAGTCTCGTATGAAGTTAAAATTTGACAAGATTAAAAAAAGGCGAGGCAATATATCATCTGACTATTTCGTCTGCCACCAGAAGAATATCCACAGTAGGCTTGAAGCCTATCATCTTTGCGGTGGTCATATTAAGGGCAATTCTGGCAGGAGATATATATATTTGTCCTATTTCCCGGGGTTTTTCCCCTTTCAGAATTCGTGCGGCTACCATTGCATGGAACTGGCCTACGTATTTGAATCCAGCCTGGGATATGCTCATCAGTGCACCGTTTTTTACTTCATCTGCTCCGAGCTGCGAAAAGGAGGGGATCTTGTTTTCATTGAAAATTTTTATGGACTCTTTGAATCCATTGCCTGTGTTGCCTCTATGAACCGTGAGATATACGGCGTCGACTTTACCGACAATATTTTTGCTGCATTTAATGACATTTTGCTCGGCATCTTTAATATCAACTCCTGAAAAGGCCGCTTCGCACAAGACCAGCTCAAAATTCAAGTTTTTTGCCTGCTGCTCCAGGGCATCCATTGCGGCATAGGTTCGTCCTTCGGTTGAATTTTCATAGATAACACCTAATTTTTTAAAACCCATAATCTCATGAAAAATTTTTATCTGGCGTAAATATCTGTCCGGGTCAACCTTGGCATGGAAATGATCAAGCCCTGAATCATCGGCGCTCTTAATTATACCGGCACCTATCGGGTCACTGGTTGAGGCAAGCATCACAGGCGTATGGTGCAGATTATTTGAAAGATCCTGCCCGGCCCATGTACCCATGGCAATCACAAGATCAAACTCATCGGCCTTCTTAAGAAACTCCTGCTGTGTTGACAGCCTCAGGGTTTTATCAAAATCGCCGGGAGCAAAAAAACCATTCTTCGCAAATTCGACATAACGGCTCCTGATATTTTCACTTGCCCATTCCCAAAATTTTTTATGGTCTTTACCAAAATCCGGCAACTCGGACTGTTCTATCCAGCCTGTTTCCATTAGTCCATATAAGGTCTGCTTCAGGATTATCATATAGTCGGGGTACTGGCCGCCTTCATAAAAAGCCAGCCGATATCTTGTTTGTCCATTTTTTTCAACTGGTGAGACATCAAAGGCATGAACATCAAATGAGAGGAAGATAAAAAAAACGGTTATGAATGTGTTGAGTTTGAAAAAGCTCATCCAATTCAATTCCTTATGTTTATGAAATTTGTGACATCAGAAAAGTGATGAACTCGCAAAAAGCCAAAAAAAAGGCACCTACGTCATGCCGGACTATATCCGGCATCTTTGTATTCTCAGTTATTTCTGGATTCCTGCCTGCGCCGGAATAACGGTAATAGAACTTTTTGCGACCTTGTCAAAAATAAAAATCTGTTAAATGATATATTTTTATCTCTTTAAGGCTGATAGAATAACACAAACCCCAAAAACAGGACATAGCAAATATGCGCGGTGGTTTTTTATATGGTGACGCCTCATATTTCCAAAATTGGAGATATTTTGCCTGAGCTTAATGCCCCCCTGCAATTAGAAACGTCAAAAAAATGCTTATCACTATCCATAATAAAGCTTTGATTGTGCCAATAAATTCAAATCCGTCTTTTATCCTGGCGATTACAGGAGCATCAAGCCCAGGATTCAAAGATCGCTCAGGAAGAAAAAAGTATTTTAGAAAAAAAAGAAAACCAGACAACCATGATTCCATCTTGCGCCCTCATAAATAACAAATTTAAATATTTGCCGCCTTTTTTTTTATCTGGTAATTATCCTGAACCGGACTGGCAGTCCAATCGCATTAAATTATGGGAGCGTTCAGTTTTTCTTATATCAGTATCAAAGGCCTCTCTTATGGAACTCTATCATTTAAAAACATTCCTATCCGTGGCTGAAACAGGCAATCTGACAAAGGCTGCACAACAGCTCTTTACAAGCCAGCCTGCGATAAGCGCCCATATAAAGGCCATTGAAGAGGAACTTGGAATCGCTCTTTTTTCACGTAATGCAAAGGGCATGATCCTTACAAAAGAAGGCGCAATGCTCAAAGATGAAGCGTCAAAGGTTCTTGAAAGTTTTGGTTGCTTTATCCAGAAGGCGAGACAGGTAAAAAAACAGGTAACAGGAGAAGCACGGATCGCTGTAAATTCAGATCCGGAATTCCTGAGGCTGCATGATCTTTTCAAATCAATGAAATCTTCTTGTCCTGATCTCAAATTTAATGTCACAAAAAGCACTTCAGGCGAAATACTCGATGACATAAAGGCAGGGAAAATAGATGGAGGATTCGCATATGGCAAGAATCCGCATCCTGAAGTAAAGGTCATGGAACTCCAGACAAGCAGCGTGGTAATAGTCGGGCCATTCTCATTGTCCGGTGAACTTGACAAGGCCAGTTGGCAAGAGCTTGCCTGTATGCCGTGGATTCTCCAGAGTATCTACTGCCCGTTCAACACCATTTTAAAGGAAATATTCGAAAAGCAGGGACTAAAGCCCCTAAAAGTGGCGATTTCAGATGATGAGGACACAATGCTGACCCTAAGCTCGGCAGGCATAGGACTTACACTCATGGAAGAAACCAGGGCAAGAAAAAGCGCTAAAAGCTGTGAAGTTGCAATATGGAACAAGGAAACATTCGGCATTCCGCTTTTATTCGCATACCAGAGATCAAGACAGAGCGATCCTCTTATACAGGCAATGCTCGAAAATCTTGAAAGAATATGGAATCGATCTGGCGATAACGAAGTCTATATACAAACTGATAATAAGAATTATTCCGGCACAGAAAGCTGAAAATAATTTTGATGGAGTAGCAAAAAGTCAGAAAAAGGCATCAGAGTCATGCCGGACTTGATCCGGCATCTTGCTACCTTGTCAACTTTGATACCCTCCATATCAATAGAATTAAATGGCTATGTACTATTTTCAGTATGATTGTCTGGTCTGAAAAAAATGATTTACAAAAATATCGAAAGTATTGTTTTCCAAGCATCTGACATAATCATAAAGTTTTTGCGGAGATTTTTACAAAAAGCGACTCGCCGAAGGCGCTCAAGCTGAAAATAAGACAGAGCCACATAAAATTATCGGCACTTTATCTGAACAGAGTCTTAGCATTTGAACTATACACCCATAATCATATTTTCCCTTACCTACGCAGGCATTGCCCTTGGCAGAATTCCAGGGCTTAATCTTGACAGAAACGGAATAGCCCTGCTCGGTGCAATTGCCATGACTGCAACCGGAGCAGTCTCAATTGACAGAGCTGTCAAATCCATAGATGTCCCGACCATAGTTCTCCTTTATTCTCTGATGGTCATATCTGCCCAGCTAAGGCTTGGAGGTTTCTACACATGGACAGCCGAAAAAATCGCCGCAATTCTAAAAAGGCCTAAATTTTTTCTCTTTGTGCTTATGTCTGTGAGCGCAATTCTTTCGGCCCTGCTTGCAAACGACATAATTTGCATAGCCTTTACACCCGTACTTTCGTATTCACTTATTTCAGCGGGCATGAATCCCCTGCCCTTTCTTCTTGCCCTTGCTCTGTCCAGCAATGCGGGCTCGGCAGCAACCATCATCGGCAACCCCCAAAACATGCTGATTGGCCAGACTGGAGGGCTTCATTTTGCTTCATTCACGGCCTGGTGCCTTCCTCCGTCTGCTGCGGCGCTATTTTTGATATACTTGATAATCTGCCATTTTTACAAAAAAGATCTGGCTGCATTAGACAACATATCAAAGCCGCCTGAACCTGAAATCATGAATATTGAACACCATGAAATCTGGCCGGAATTTAACCTTTGGCAGAGTACAAAAGGCATAATTGCGGTAATATCAACCGTATGCCTTTTTTTTACTGATATACCAAGGGAACTTACTGCGCTTACGGTTGCAGGCATTCTTCTTTGCAGCAGAAAAATGGAATCAAGGGAAATCCTTTCGCTGATTGACTGGAATCTTATAACTCTCTTCTGCGCCCTTTTTGTCGTTATTCAGGGAATGGAAGACGCTGGCCTTCCTGCCTTGCTTATGACAAAACTCGCCGAAACAGGTGCAGATCTCACAAGCCTTTTTAATCTTACGGCAGTTTCAACCATTCTCAGCAATATTGTCAGCAACGTCCCAGCATCAATGCTTCTGATTAAATTCCTTGATAAGTCAAATCCTTCAGAATGGTATATCCTGGCTGTATCCAGCACATTCGCTGGTAACCTTATACTCATCGGCAGCATTGCCAATCTCATTGTTGTGGAGCAGGCATCAAAATTCGGGATAACGGTTACATTCAGGGAACACGCTAAAACAGGAATTCCGGCAACCATTATGTCAATTCTCGTGCTTGTTGCCTGGGCTTATATCATTAGCTGAAATACCCTTGCACGGCCAAGCTCTTCAAAAACTTGTAAGGTTACGTCATTATCCCTTGGAATATTCCGATTGTAAAAATAGCCATATTGCCTGTCACATGAATTATTATCGGCGTCACAAGCGACCCTGTCTTTTCATAAAAAAAGCAGAAAACCAGTCCGCCGATAAGCTGGGTTACGGGAACACTCACAGAAGAATGGGCAAATACAAAAAAAAACGTGCTTAACACGGCAGCTGTAAAAAACCCGTAGCGCCTCAGACATCCAAAAACAATGCCCCTGAAAAAAAGCTCTTCGGCAATTGGCCCGGATAGTCCGGCTGCCAAATAAAACCAGAAAATATCTTCGGGCTTTTTTACAAAATCTATTCTGAAATATTTAAAAACGACTGTTCCTGTGGCCCATAGAATAAAGATCCCGATAAGAGCCACAACTCCGAAAACAATTGACCAGACTATTCCTGATTTAAATCCTGGAAACAGTTTTATCCTTTCTAAACCTATGTTTGTAAGGCCAGAAAAAAAATAAGCGGCAAGAAAAAAAGAAACAGCTTCGACCAGACGGAGTAAAAATGTAAGCCTCATTTCCATGGCAACGCTATCGGCAAGGCCTGAATGCCTGGCAATCAGATAAAAAGCATATTCCCAGAAAAAAATAATGGTTAGTGACGCGGCAAGAAAACCAGAGCCTACTGATTTTTTCTGTTTTTCCATGATTTGAGGGCTTCCATGGCAGTTAACTGCACATAAATATTTGAGTGGGTTCTCAGAATTTTTTCAAAAACAGGGGCAGACCTGCTATCCCCAAGCTGGGAAAGAAATCTTATGGCCTGGCATGAAACATATGGGTAAGGATCTTCAACAAAAGGCGAGATAGTCTCAAATTTGTCATTCCCTCCAATTCTTGAGGCAAGATAAAGGTATAAAATTCTTTCCCTTGGCGCTCCTTTGCCAGGAAAAACATCCGGCATAGCGAAACCATCAGGATCCATTTTCATTTTAAGAATTAAACCCATGGCGTAAATTCTTTGCTCATTGTCACCTGATTTGAGCATTTTATTCAATTCGTTATGATCAGGATATTTTTTTTCACGGGACTGTATATAAACAAAAGACGCAGACATGGAAATCAGGATTAACATAATAATCAAAGTCTTTTTTTTACTGAAAGTGCCGGGGAATTGTATAAAAGAATCTGCAAGCTGCCCCAAAAAAATAAAAGGAATACCAAAACAGAAAGAGATAAAAACCATAAATCGAAGATATTCGGCATTGTCTGATTTCAAATAAAAATTTTTAAAAAAACCGGTAGGGTCAGACTTCAGTTTATCAATACCGGCAGAATAAACTATTTTTTTGCCCGATGATATTCCAACCACGCCATTTTTTAGAGAAACCTCATAAAAAGCTCTGCATCCGTTACCTTTTACAAATGCGAATCCCTTTCTTTCAAAAGCTGATTTAATATCATCAAACACTGTGGCCTGATCAGTCTCGCCAGCGCTAACAGCCCTTACTATTCTTGATTCAGGCTTTTTTATGACCTCTGCGCCATAAAGATTATGTTTATAATAAAAATCAATAATTCTTTCACCTGCCGCAGTTCCGAAAAGAACCCTGTCCCTTACCCCGGTAAAAAAACCTATGCCCTTACCTGAACCTTGAATGGAAAATAGAAAAAGGGCAATGGCAGCAAAACAGATTAAAATTACTTCCATACGCTTTCTGAATTCGTGTCCTTTAAAATAAAACAACCTGAGAAAAACTGCCAGAACACCTGTAATCAGAAAACACACTGGAAAAACAAATGGCATGCCTGTGAAATAAAGTAAGCATGAGATCCCGAGGATAAAGCATGCTGAAGCTGAGAATCTTGTTTTTAAAGACCTGAACCAACCACAAAAAAAAACTGAACAAAAATCACCCGCTGAATATGAAAGCGCACCTATTGTAAGGGTAAAAAAGACAGCCGAGCCTGAAGCAGTATCCCATGAAGAAGGTGAAGGAGACGTCGCAGGGCCTGGAAGAATGACAAAACCAGATCTGAAAGCACATTCAGCCATTATGGAAAGAGTCTTGTTAAAATCATGCATGAAGCAGGTAAAAAAAATGTGACAGGGAACAAGGGAAGCAAATATAAGGCAGAGACCGATTAAAAATGTTCCCAAACTTTTTAAAAATGTGTTTTGTTCTGTTTTCAAAAAGAGGATTCCTGTTTTAATCAAAACCTTAGGCTCTGTTTCCTTATTTTTGATTTTAGAATTTGGATTTATGCCTGATGTAAACAGACCAATATTTCAAAAATGATAGATCGAACCGGGCTTGATCTGGCATCTTTGTATTTTAAATTACTTCTGGATTCCGGCCTTCGCCGGAATGACGAGAATCGGACTTTTTACGACTTTGTCAAAATTAGTTGCCCGTAGAATCATCAATCAAATCGTCTGATGGCTTTGGTTTTACTTTTTTTAAAACAAGATTACCATCAAAAATCTGCCGGCATATTGTGTACGGCAGCACAGCTGTGTCTGCAACAAGATCAAAAGGCAGACTCGCAACATCTGAGTGATCGGATTTCAGTCTGAGCTTGTTAGTCATTATGCAGAAACTATAGCCAACTCCACTGTAAATTCTTGGTATTGAAACGCATTTCTCGCCTTCGAGGTTTTCAACCTGTTCGATTATAAATCTCTGTTGGGACGGAACAACAGTTTTATAAGTCGCGCATGACTGAAAAAACGAAATAAGTGAAAGAAAAACAATATATCCAATAATCTTAAATTTCATACTTTATGCCTTTATTCATAAAGTCTTTTGATCTTTTTCATAATAACAGCCACAGACATTGGGCATAGTGTTAATTATGATGGTCTCGCAAAAAGTCAAAAAAGGGCGGTGTCGTCATGCCGGACTTGATCCGGCATCTTTGTATTTTCAGATAGTTCTGGATTCCGGCCTTCGCCGGAATGACGAGAATCGGACTTTTTGCGAGTTTGTCTATTATGAGCTGAAAGAGTAACCTAAGCGCCCTCTATATCCTCAAGCTCAGACCATCTTGCATAAAGCCTGTCGACATCATCATGGGCATGTTTAAGCTCGCTGCAAATATCAGCAAGTTTTGCCTGATCCGAAGAAACTTCAGGAAGCTGGAGCCTTGATTCAAGGTCTCGAACAAGATTTTCAGCAGTCTCGATCATAGAAGGTATTTTCTCAAGTTCGAGTTTGTCCTTGTATGAAATCTTTTTTGACGAGGTCTTTTCCCTCTGTGGCTTTTTAGCCTGTTCAGTTTTTTCCTTAACAGGCTTTATTTCAGCTTTCTTCCTGTCCTCTTCCCACTGGCCATAATCAGCATAGGCAGTGGCTCCGCCGTTACCATCAAGGGCTATTATTATTTCAGTAACATTATCCATCAGCTGTCTGTCATGGCTAACAAGAACAACCGCTCCTGGAAAATCCTGAAGACTTTCTTCAAGAATTTCAATGGACTGAATGTCAAGATCATTGCCAGGTTCGTCAAGAAGAAGAACATCGGCAGGTCTTTGCATAAATCTTGCGATGAGGATTCTCGCCTTTTCACCGCCTGAAAGCCTGCTCACAGGCTGATCAAGCTGATCCGGTCTGAAAAGAAATCTTGTTGCCCAGGTGACAATATGAACAGGCTTGCTCCGGTAAATTACAGAGTCGCTGTCCGGGCTCAAAGCTTTTCTTAGTGTAAGACTTTCATCAACCGATTCGCGTCTCTGGTCAAAATAAACAACAGACAGACCTTCCGCAGTTCTGACACTGCCGGTGTCGGGCATGGCTTCGCCTGCAAGGATCTGCATAAAAGTGGTTTTACCTGATCCGTTCCCACCTGCGATCCCAAGCCTCATACCGGCCATTAGATTAAAAGTGATGTCTTCAAAAATCGTTCTGCCTGCAATCGATCTGCTGATTTCCTTCACTTCCATAAGCTTGCGGGTTTTTCTGTCAGTACTTGTAAAACTGATGTCAACGCTCTTGTTCTGGCGGTTCAGGGTTCTTATTTTTGAAAGCTCTGCCCTGAGTCTGTGGGCTTCATCCACTCTGTATGCGGCTTTTGTGGTTCGGGCCTTGGGCATTCTTGAAAGCCAGTCAGCCTCTCTTCGCATCTTTCCTGCAAGGGCTGACTCCCTTTTAAGCTGGGAATCAAGAAAAGCCGTTCTCTGGTCAGAAAAAAGCGAATATCCGCCATTTGCCTGGAAATATCCATCAGGATAGTATTTGCCTATTTCAGCTACGGAAGTGACTGTATTATCAAGGAATCTTCGGTCATGGGTAACAAGAACAAAAGAAAATCTTGCGTTTTTTAAAAGATCCTCGAGCCAGAGAATGCCGTCTATATCAAGATGGTTTGTAGGTTCGTCAAGGAAAAGAAGATCCGGTTCCTGGGCAAGGGCCATGGAAACAGCAAGCCTTTTGATCCCGCCGCCCGAGAGGATTCCAGCCTTTTTGTCAGGATCTTCAAATCCTGCCTGACCTGCTATTTTAAATACCCTGCCAACGCGTGCAGAATCAGCGAGCTCGTCCTTGGTGAGACATGAAAAAAGATTGTCAATTATGGATTTTTCAGGATCGACAACATCTTCCTGGGCAAGATAAACTGTCTTCAGGCCTTTTCTGGCAAATTTTTCGCCTGAATCAGGTTCTTCCACTCCTGCCATAATTCTCAGAAGAGTTGATTTCCCTGTCCCGTTTACGCCGATGAGCCCAATCTTGTCATCGTCGTTTATTGTAAGATCAATCCCTGTAAAAAGATCATGGGAACCATATGTTTTTGAAATATTTCTATATGTTATTAACTGTGCCATTTGTCTCTGATGAAATGAATGTTGTAAAAAAGCCTCATGCGGGTCGATTTTTTTTAAAAAAAATCCGCAAAAACCCCATTATTTTGTTAACAGAAAATTAAAGCTTAAAGCTCTTATTCTTCATCAAGCCCTATAATAGTAATAATTTTAACTGTCTCACCAGGCTTAATTTTCGGTTTTTTCTTCTTTGACCAGAATTTTTTTACGCAAGCCTGGGTTTCACTTTTTGTGAGTTTGCAGTATGCCATGACTTCGTAAGTAATATTCTTTTCATGGTCAACCAGAATGTTTTTTATATTTGGCTGTTTCACGGTGCTCCCTGTTATTTATTAAAATGACTCAGCCATCCTTACATCATTATTCAGATAAAGGGGGAAAAATGATTCTTGATAAAATAGTAAACTTTCAGAATTATGCCGGCATCCATCGCCATTTCAATGCGGTTATAAATTTTATGAAAATAACTGACATCCGTAATCTTTCAACAGGAAGACATGAAATCTCAAACGGAATATTTCTTATTTCAAATATTTACAAAACAATACCTGAATCGGAAACCTTCATGGAATGCCACAGAAAATACATAGATATTCAGATAATGGTAAAAGGCTCGGAAATGATGGGAATCTGTAACAGGGATCTTTGCAGACAGTCTGAATATAATGATGCAGAAGATTATCTGAAACTTGAGGGGGAACCTGATTTCATCACTGTAAGAGAAGGATTCTTCACTATTTTCTTCCCCCAGGACGGCCATATGCCACAGCTCATGGTGAACGAAAAGCCAGAAGAGGTAAAAAAAATAGTTGTCAAAATGCCGGTGTGAATGAATTTTTGAAAAAACTCCACCGGATGCCTATAGCAAGAACATCCGGTGGAAAGAATCATTAATTATCGTTGGTCAGCTTAAAGACTTCAAGAAGATAGAAAATTATTGAGAGGGCCATACCCACAACAGTGGCAAGTGCCATGCCTTTAAGCTGGACATGACCTATTTTTATAAACGCTCCGCTTATTCCCACAATGAAAACAACGGAAGAAAGCACAAGATTTGATGCCTTGCTGTAGTCGACTTTTTCCTCAACAAGCATTCTTATGCCTGATGCTGCGATTACGCCAAAAAGAAGAAGGCAAATCCCCCCCATTACAGGAACAGGGATGGACTGGATTACTCCTGAAAGCTTGCCTACAAAGGCCAGAACAATTGAAATAACAGCGGCTCCGCCGATCGCCCATACGCTGTAAACCTTGGTTATGGCCATTACGCCGATATTTTCACCGTACGTGGTTGTTGGGACAGAGCCCATGAAACCTGAAAGAACGGTTGAAACTCCGTCACCCATGAGCGATCTGTGAAGGCCGGGGTCAACGGTGAGATCTTTCTCAATTATCTTGCCGGTTACAATAAGGTGGCCGATATGTTCAGAAATAACAACAAGGGAAGCCGGAAGAATTATAAGTATTGTATTCAGATCAAATTTTGGAAAATAAAATTGCGGAAGGGCAATGATCTTCGCATTTGTAACAGGGTCAAAATTCACAATACCCATGAAATATGATGCCACATAACCGACTATAATTGCTATAAGTACCGGAATAACCGCAAAAAAGCCCCTGAAAAGAACCGATCCGAAAACAGCCACCCCAAGAGTTATCATGGATATGGTGACGGACTGCATGTTTATGGTTCCGTCCTGTGCCGGAAGAATCCCTGCCATTCCGGCCGCAACTCCTGCAAGCTCAAGACCTATGAGCGCAACAATAGGGCCCATTGTGGCAGGAGGAAGAACAACCTTGATCCATTTACTTCCAAACATTCCAATTATGACAGCAACGGCTATGAAAACACATCCCGCAGCTACAAAACCACCGAGCGCAAAGGAATAATTAGCATGCCACGCAGCCTTGTCAGCTCCAAGAACCACAAAAACAGGAGACAGAAAAGCGAAACTGGAACCTAAAAAAGCCGGCGCCTTGCCTTTGCACAGAAATAGGTATATCAAAGTACCTATTCCGTTCATCAGAAGCACTATTGCGGGGTCTATGTTGAAAAGTGAAGGAACAAGCACGGACGCGCCGAACATAGCAAAAAGATGCTGGAGGCTTAAGGGGAAACCCTCCACAAGGCCCAGCCTTTGATCCACCTGAATGATTTTTCTTGCCATAAAAACTCCTATAAAACTCTGGTAAAAAATAAGGAAAACAGGAAAAAAACAGATTATCCGGCTGATAAAAGGCTCATGAAGCCGGATAATTCAAATCCTTCAGGTTTTCCATGATAACTTTTTTAAAACTATTAACCATGACAAGGTCTCAAAAAGTCAGATCCCAGTCATTCCGGAGTAGGCCGGAATCCATAAGTATCTGAAAATAATGGATGCCGGGCCAATTTCGGCATGACGCCGTCGCTTTTATTTGCCTTTTTACTAGTCCATTAAATTTTCACTTTTTCAGTTTCTCAAGCTCTTCTGCAATCAGAGAAGCAAAATCAGGTCTGCTCCAGAGCCTGTAATCCCCAGATGCATAGGCAATTGCATTTTTATGATAAACTAGCGCATTCATCATATTTGCTTCAAAATTATTCCTTGTCTTTATGACCTTGCCAGGAGAGCCTGTGACTATTGAATTGTCCGGGATTATGGTTCCTTCTTTTAAAAAGGAATTCCCGCCTATTATGCAGTTATCACCGATCACGCAGCCATCCATGATTGTTGAATTTATGCCTATCAGACAATTATCCCCGATTGTGCAGCCGTGAATTGTGCAGTGATGGGTTATTGAAGTGTATTTTCCGATATATACACCTGTATTCCATCCAATGTGGATCATGACAAAATCCTGAATATTGGATTTCTCTCCAATGACCACTTCATGATTTTCAGCCCTGACCACCGCATTTGCCCATATTGACGAACCTTCCTCAAGCCTGACTTTTCCATAAATATGAGCTGTTTCATGGATAAAAGCCGGATTGTTCAATATTATATCAGTTCCGAAAACCGGCATATTGTCTCCTGCTTGCTTTTTAATTTGGCTATGTTCCTGTTAAATGTTGAAACCTAAAGCATAAATGAATCATTTTTGATGGGTTCGCAAAAGTCAAAAAAAGGATTAGCGTCATGCAGGACTTGATCCGGCATCTTTGTAATTTCAGCCATTTCTGGATTCCGGCCTGCGCCGGAATGACGGTAATCTGACTTTTTGCGACCTTGTCATTATTGAGTTACATGTTTTGGGAGAACTTTTTTCAAAAAGCAACCCGCTGGCATTCGGATTAATGTCGGATTACGAGCAAAGGACGCTCGAATCCGACCTACGAATTGGGCTTTTATAAGACAATTAGCCATACAAGGCACATGCTCAGTTTAATTCACAAGACTCTGTACAGGCGCAGGAATTCTGCCCCCCCTTAATACAAAGGTGTTGGCCTGCCCTGTTTCCTTAACAGGCATTATTGTGGCAAAACCGAGAAGCCCTCCGAAATGGGCATTTTCACCGGCCTTTTTGCCTGGGACAGGAATAATTCTTACTGCCGTGGTCTTTTTATTGATCATTCCTATTGCCATTTCATCAGCAATTATGCCGGCAAGTGTTTCTACAGATGTGTCACCAGGAATTGCCACCATGTCGAGCCCAACTGAACAAACTGAGGTCATTGCCTCTAATTTTTCTATTGTTAAAATGCCTGATCTTGCGGCTTCGGCAATATTAAGATCCTCACTTACAGGGATAAAAGCGCCGCTGAGACCTCCGACATGGGAACTTGCGAATGATCCGCCTTTTTTTACCGCATCGTTAAGCATTGCAAGAGCCGCAGTTGATCCCGGAGCGCCTATTGAAAAAAGCCCAAGACTCTGAAAAATTTCCCCAACGCTGTCTCCGACTGTGGGAGTAGGAGCAAGGGAAAGGTCTACAACGCCGAACGGGATGCCTATTTCCCTGGCGACTTCACGCCCTATAACTTCGCCCACCCTTGTTACGCGGCATGCTGTTCTTTTTATTATTTCCGCAATCTCGCCGAGATTAAGATCAGGATTATCCTTTATCCCACGGTCTATTGCCTTTTTAACAACACCGGGTCCGCTTACTCCAACATTAATTACGGCATCGGCCTCGCCAATTCCAAGATAGGCTCCGGCCATGAAAGGAATATCCTGGGGAATGTTCGCAAAAATACAGAGCTTTGCGCAGGCAAGACCATCTTTGTCTGCTGTCAGGGCCGCTGCTTTTTTTATGGCCTTGCTCATCAAAAGAACAGCGTCCATATTGATGCCTGCCCTGGTTGAAGCAACATTTACTGAAGAGCAGACCCGATCCGTAACTGTGAGAGCTTCAGGAATTGCTTCTATGAGAGCAAGGTCGCCCCTGGAGATTCCTTTTTCCACAAGAGCTGTGAATCCACCGACAAAATCAACTCCTGAATCCTTGGCGGCCCTGTCCAGGGTTTTTGCAATCTCAATCATTCCATCCTTGTCAAATGGCGCACCTATGGAGGAAATCGGGCTTACTGAAATTCTTTTGTTGACTATCTTGATGCCGTATTTTTCACCAATACTGTCACAAATCGGCACAAGATTCTTTGCAAGGCCTGTTATCTTTGCATAGATATTGGCCTTGACTTTTTCAAGGCTGTCGCCTGCACAGTCAAAAAGATTTATGCCGAGCGTGACCGCCCTTACGTCAAGATGCTCGTTGTTGAGCATTTCATAGCTGTATAAAATATCCTGTTCAGTAAACATGGATTCTGCCTTTCTGAATTATTTAAATTTTGTTTATGGCTTCAAAGATGTATCTGTGCTGAATATTTATTTCAAGGCTCAGACGTCTGGCATAAGCTCTTAATTCTTCAGCAAATTTTACATGGCTTATGCTTTCGGGAACATCGACTTCGTAAAACATGATATTGTCCAGGGGATTTTCTCCGCCCCTGAAAACGGCCCTGAAATTTGTTATGTTCACGCCGCTGGCTGCTATTATAGATGTTATCCCTGCAACCAGGCCAGTTCTGTCCGGCCCTGTGGTTGTTATTACAAAGGGCTGGCTTTTCGGCTGATCAGAAGTTGCCAAAGAGTGTTCAATGGATTTTATATAGAATTGAAGCCCCTTGGGTGACAAGGCACTCTGAAATCTTTTTTCAAATTCAGCCATGTTGTAGCCTTCGGGCATCGTAATAATAAAAATGCCCGCAAATTCATCCTGGAGAATTGTCTGGCTGATATCCTCGATATTACCGCCTGCATCAGAAATAATGCCTGAAACAGCGGCAAGTATTCCAGGGCTGTCAGCACCTATTACAGTTACAATTTGCTTTTTCATATTAGTCCGAATTTATTGTTTATCCATGTTTGAAGTGAATTTCTGATAATATATTCTGAAAAACAATGCCCCCAAAGCAGTATTCAATTATCAGCTATCCAGGCATTCTTATTGATAAAAGGCCAAAGATACCATCTAAATACTTATTAATTGAAACAGAATCAAATCAGAAACAACAGGCCCAGAAACAAGCATAGAATTTATTATCCAAAACACCTCATAAGTCAATCACGCTGTTATCACCATATCAAAGATTAAAATTGCTTTCCTTGGTCGCTTTTATTATTATGTTTTCATATACATAAAACACTTGCCACATTGTTCTGACCGATAATGCTCGCCCCGTACCATGCTGTCTAAGCCTGTTTACTTCCAGACAAAAACAAATAAATGGAGGTCATGATGCCCAAGCAGGACAATAATAATAAATATCTGATTCGATTCTTCATTTATTTTACGTTCATGCTGATTCCACCCATTGCAGTCCAACCGTCTTTCTCGGCAGAGACAGACCCGATAAAAAAATGGGCTAAATTTTTCTCTCCTTCATCAATGACTGAGGCAGAAAGAATAAAAGAACTCGAATGGTTCAGACAAGCTGCGGAGCCTTTGAGAGGCAAAAGTATTCGCTCAGTTGCAGAGGATATTAAAACCCATTTCTGGGAAAGGGATATTCTTACAAAGGCTTTTGAAGAAATAACAGGGATTCACGTAGAGCACGTCATAATTGGTGAAGGTGATCTTGTCAGTGCCATAACTGAACAACTCATGGCAGGCAGGCTCATTTATGACGCTTATGTAAATGATGCCGATCTTATTGGCACCCACCTGCGTCTTGGGCGGACACTCAATCTTACAGAATATATGAATGGTGAAGGCAAATCCTATACAAATCCTGATCTTGATCTTAAAGATTTCCTGAACATCGAATTTGGCCAGGATTATGACGGAAATCAACTTCAGATTCCGGATCAGCAGTTCGCTAATCTCTATTGGTTCAGATACGACTGGTTCACTGATCCTGAAACCAAGGCCGCATTTAAAGCAAAATACGGATATGAATTAGGGGTTCCTGTAAACTGGAAGGCTTATGAGGACATAGCCGAATTTTTCACTGGCAGAACCATGAAAAACCCAGATGGTTCTGTAGTAAAGGCATACGGCCACCTTGATTACGGACTTCCGTCACCTTCCCTGGGCTGGAGATTCACAGACGCATGGCTGTCAATTGCCGGAGTTGGAGACAAAGGACTTCCAAATGGATCTCCGGTCGATGAATGGGGAATAAGAGTAGAAAACAGAATACCCGTAGGTTCAATGGTTGAAAGAGGCGGTGACCTGAATGGCCCTGCCGCAGTCTATGCCCTGACCAAATATCTGGATTGGCTTAAAAAATATGCGCCGCCAGAAGCCATGAAATGGGACTGGGTGACACACGGCCCTAAAGCCGCAGAAGGGAATATTGCCCAGCATATATTTGCTTATAT
Organism: Desulforegula conservatrix Mb1Pa; assembly: GCF_000426225.1. Classification (NCBI taxonomy): domain Bacteria; kingdom Pseudomonadati; phylum Thermodesulfobacteriota; class Desulfobacteria; order Desulfobacterales; family Desulforegulaceae; genus Desulforegula; species Desulforegula conservatrix. The sequence continues at coordinate 4,948 of NZ_AUEY01000023.1, read as the reverse complement.
AACCTGGCTTTCTGACGATAAATTTCACAAACCAGGAAGTCCGGTCGTAGGCAGAGATGGTAAGCCTGTCTGGAGAGTGGCGCCGACTCCACATGGCAAATACTGGGAAGAAGGCATGAAGGTCGGGTATCAGGATGCCGGAAGCTGGACTATACCGTGGAACGTTAGGGACAAAAGAAGGGCAATGGCATGGCTGTGGTCGCAGTTCTGCATATCAAAAACAGTGGCGCTTAAAAAATTCCTGGTCGGAGGTACTCCGATTAGAAAATCAACTGTCAACGATCCTTATCTCACAGCGCGGTCAGCAGACTACGGAGGAATAATAGAATTCTACAGATCTCCTGAAGAAAAAAAATGGACTGACACAGGTCTGAATGTTCCACATTATCCGGCGCTTTCAGGACTCTGGTGGGACAATGTTGCCAAAGCCATAACAGGAGAACTTACTCCGCAACAGGCAATGGATGCTCTTGCATCACAGCAGGACGAGGTAATGGATAAACTGAAACTTGCAAAATATTCTCCAAAACTCAATCCAATACAATCCAAGGATTACTGGTTTGGCCAACCTGGAGCTCCAAAAGCGGAAATTAAAAATGACCCGAAACCAATCACCATAGATTATGACACTCTGATTAAAGAATGGAAAAAATAGGAAAAAGATATGAGAATAAAAATTTTTCTTTTACTGACTTCCCTTTTAATGCTTTCTTCTGTTCCAGTTTATTCAAAAACCATAAAAATGGCCATAGACGAAAGAAACTGGTATCCTTTTACATATGTTGACAACAATAATATCCCGTCCGGAATGCATGTGGAGCTGGTCAAAAAAGCACTCTCCAGCCTTGGATATTCAACATCAATCGACTACCTTCCAAGGAAAAGATGCCTGTTCAGCATAGATCAAGGTGCTATTGATGCCATGATTTCAATCTCATACAATCAGGATGTTGCAAAAGGCATGGATTTTCCGGAAAATTCAGAAAAACCAGGTGAATCCCAATGGAGAATTATGCAGGTTGACCAGGTTGTTGTGACAATGAAGAGTGATTATGAATTTGATGGTAAAATCGAAAGCCTTCCTGAACCTGTGAGAATTCCGTCAGGAGAAAGCATGACAGCATATATTTCAGCTTCCGGCAAAATGATTGACGAGGCTAAAACAGATGAGCAGAATTTCGGCAAGATGCGTAGAGACATGAATGGCTGCGTCATTACCACGACAATGGTTGCTGAAAAAATCGCAACCATGCCTGAGTATGCAGGCAAAATAAATATACACGCCATTCCTCTTGCGTCGCTTTCATACCATCTCGCTTTTTCCAAAAAAACAGGTATCTCTTCCGAAGAAAAAAAGGCCATTTGGGAAGAGATAAAAAAATGGCGTGAAAACTATGTTTTTATGCTTCAGCTTTATTCCCAGTATTAAATCCCATGCTATTTCAAAGGGTCTTTAATTATGATGATCTCGCAAAAAATCCGATTTACCAAAAAAATTATTGCTGATTATCATCTTCTTTCCTGTCGGCAGCAAGACGGAATCCTAAAAAAAAGAATCTGCTGGTATGGGGGGCTTTACTCCTTGCTGCGGCCCTGCAAAATCTTGCATCGAAATACCAGGCGCCACCCCTGAACACTTTCTGGGTTCCGGATGCAGGCCCTACAGGTTCATATGAATCCTTGACCTGATAAATGTCATACCAGTCAGAGCACCATTCGCTTACATTTCCGATCATATCGTAGAGTCCCCAGGCATTGGGTTCTTTCATTCCAACAGGATGGGTGCCGCAGTTATTACAATTTTTCTCCCTGTTTTCCCAGATTGTGCAGTCAAAGGAAGATCCGTAACCAACACAGCTGTTTCCGCCATACCAACCAATGTCATCAATAAATGTGGCATTTTTATCGCTATTAATCTTGATATTACCCTTGTATACACTTGTTGTAGTGCCTGCTCTGCATGCGTATTCCCATTCTGCTTCTGTTGGTAGCCTGTAAACCATGTCATTGTATGTTTCGTTCAATCTTTTGATAAACATTTGCAAAGTTTCCCAGGAGAGACTTTCAACAGGACAGTCAGGCCCGCAGGATTTAAAACTTGAAGGATTTGACCCCATTAATTCAGACCATTGAGATTGAGTTACCTCAGTGGTCTGCATGTAGAATCCTTTTGGGATTTTTACAATATGCAGATCCTCATCTTCATCCCTGTCATTTTCAGAAGAAGGACTTCCCATCATGAAATCACCGGGTGGTATGAAAACAAAACTCATTCCCAACTCGCCTTCAAATGCTCGTGGCGTTGTGCCCTTGGCAAGACCTGAAGAATCAACTGAACTCTTCTGCCGCACATCTGACTTGTCAAAAAAAGCAATGTCCTTATTCAGGGAAAAATAACTTATCAAGGCAACAAATAATAACGCAATCACTCCTGCTGAAATTATTTTATTTATAACCTCTTTTTTGCTCTTTCTCGAAACAGTCTCAATCAGGTTTTCTTCTTCATATAACTCCAGATCACCCTCGTAAAATTTTTTATGCTTTTTGACATAATCCTTGGCATCTTTTTTTTCATCGTCAAATTCTGAAAACCTGGTTTGAATTAGCTCCTTAAAATGTTTTATACTATGTGGCCGTTCACTGATATCAAGTGCCATAGCCTTTAGCATGGCCCTTGCAATGTCATCGGGAATATCTGCAATCAGACTGTTTGAATAAATCATCTGGTCAACAAGCATTCTCTCAGGCGCGGTTGGAGGATCCTCGCCCGAAATAATTCTGTAAAGTGTTGCTCCGCATGAATATATATCTGTCCATGGGCCTTGCTTTATATTGCTTACATAATTCTCAATGGGCGAATATTTTGAAAGCATGGTTTCTGACGTACCGAAAATACTCTGGTAAAACTCAAATCTTGCGGTACTGAAGCTTATGAGTACCGGACGTTTTTCCTCTTTCAAATAAATTATATTATGAGGTTTTATATCATGATGAAGATAATTCTTGTCGTGAACCACCTTTAGTCCGTCAAGCAGTTGCAGCATTATTGTACATGCACTTTTCCAGTTCAATTTCCCGCCGTGGGAAGCAAGATATTTAAGAAAAGATTCTCCATCATAATAGTTCATGACCATATATGCGGTCTTATTTTCTTCGAAATAATCACGGACTCTTACTATATTGGGATGGTTAAAATTAACCAGTTTTTTAGCCTCTTTTATAAATTGCTCCATCCCGAATCTAAAAAAAATCAAATCATCCGGTGAATGAGGAACAGGAAATAATTGACCTGCATACCTCGACACACAAATTGAGGGGAAATATTCTTTTATTGCGACCTTGGTTTCCGTGTATGTATCCCAGGAAATGTATGTAATCCCGAATATCCCCGGCTTTCCCAACACTCTCCCTAATATGTACCTGTCGCCATAAACTGTTGTGCCGGGAGGAAGTACAAGCGGGCTTTTAAAATGTTTTTCGATATCAAAACCGCAGACAGGACAAGGCTTTTTGCCTGCTGTATAAGACATGCAACCCATGCAAATATTTTGAGGATTACTCATGCATTTCTCTATTTAAGTATAATTAATGATACTTACAACCAGCCAGAATCCGAATCAAAATATGAATATGGATGTTCTCTGCAAAAAAAGGAATCAACCAATCCCAGCAAAAATCCGGCAGTATTTTGAATGCGAATTGGAAATAACAAAAAAGTGGAATCAAACTTGTATGTAATTCAGAGTAACATATATTTAACTTCCGACAAACTTATTTTCTGGCCACGTTTGGAGCTGGTCTGGGAAAAGTGGACAGCCATTTAAGTAAAAATCTGCTTTATTAGAACATCAAAAAAAGGAGCAGAAGAATGGCAAAAGGAATCAGAAGAAATCACGGACCAGCATTATAGGCTAAGGTGGCGTTAGCGGCTTTGAAGGGAGACAAAACCTCTCGGAATTATCAGATCTGTGTAGAAAACGGAATGATGAAACAGGAATGGTCAAGGATATGCAGGCTAAGATAGGCCAGCTAACAAAGGAAAACTTTTTTTAGCAGGTGCACTCGGTCGTGTGGCCTCATCAAGCGCAAAGAAATGATTGATAAAAAGGCCGATTTGTCAGTAAAGAGCCAATGCAGAGTGCTTGGAATTCCAAGATCGACGGCTTACCACAAGCCGAAGCCATTTTCAGATGAAGATCTGCGTCTGAGGAAGAAATGTCCCAGGTTCAAATGAGGCTATCACGTTGCGTCATTGAGCATCTTCCCTGGCAGAATCTCGTGACCAGATATGACAGACCAGGCACATTCTTTTTTATTGATCCACCTTAATTATAAGGCCCCATACTACAAGCATAATATGGTGCTGGATGATTATAAGGAAATGGCAGGGTACTCATAGGCATCAAAGGCAAGTTTCTTCTGACCATAAACAACCTGCCTGAAATACGTGAATGTGAAGCAGCAAGCGCTTTGGCACCACAGGATATAGCTGAAAATATGTGGGAAGAGCCGGGATTTGCTGGGTTTTAGCGGGATTTGAGTCAGAAACGAGCATTGGCACCACTTTTTGATTTTGGGCAAAAATATGCATGCGCTTTGGCACTACTTTTAAATTTAAAAGTGGTGCCATTTTTGTTTTATTCATCAGAAAAATCATCATCAAGTCACCGACCACCGGCAAAGCCGGTGGCATGGGATTCTGAACCGCTCAAAGCGGTAAAAAATGGGGATCACCTAAAGGTGATTAATCAAACAGTCTTAACTGTTCAATTCTGCGGTCCTCGTGTTCCTGTTTTTTAATATACTCTCGAACCGACAGCTCATCTTTGCCAACTGTCGATACATCATAGCCTCTTGCCAAAAAATTCTGGCCGGTAAAATTCTTTTTCCGGCCACCATAGTTCCTTGCTATACTTATTGCGCTCTTACCCTTTATAAAGACTACTAC
>NZ_AUEY01000022.1 GCF_000426225.1 Desulforegula conservatrix Mb1Pa | reverse complement strand
CCAATCCTGTTTCATCATTCCTTTTTCCACGATCAAACAGTTCTGAGGCATTCTGTTCAAGCTCTTTCTTCCAGGCTGATATCTGATTGGAATGCACACCAAACTGATCGGATAATTCCGAGAGGGTTTTGTCTCCCTTCAAAGCCGCTAACGCCACTTTAGCCTTGAATGCTGGTCCGTGATTTCTTCTGATTCCTTTTGCCATTCTTCTGCTCCTTTTTTTTGATGTTCTAATAAAGCAGATTTTCACTTAAATGGCTGTCCAATTTTTCCAGACCAGCTCTAAATACAGGAATAAAACTGAACCTGAATACATTAATTTTAAAGCCTGTATAATATTTTATAATAGCTTACACTTGACAATAAAAATCCGCGCCTTAATTTCTCCTTAAAGACAGCGACCGCAATGCAGCAATGAATAAAAGCTTTAAAAGCAATAAACCATAAAATTTAAAGCCCATTATTTGTGCGGCGCGAAGGGTTTAATTTTATCAGGAGGTGTATTATGTTTTTTGGTCTATTCAGAACTAAAAAAACGGATATGGAACGCCTTTTTGAAAACGCGGAAGCAGAAATTGAAATATAGGTCCGCTTAAAGGCTCACGGAAAATTAATTAATCAAAACACAATGTGCGGGATGACATTCATCCCGCACATTTTTTATTAAAAAGCAGAATTTATCACATAGCCGGAGTAATATGCCTATTCACAGTTTGCCCTCTTTTTTGAGCTCTTCATAGGCGTTCATGAGTCTGTCCATGATCTGCTGGGCATCCGGAAGTGTCTTTGCAATATGGATATAGAGAGGAAGTTCTGTTATCGGTGCATGGGACAGGTCTGAAAGCTTAAGCTTGGAAAGAGCTTCGCCGGCAGGTTCAATATAATCCAGAACAAACCCTGCCCTTTCCATCTTTAACATCATAAATGCTGACTCGTGGGTTTTTGCCGGCTCCAGAACAATATTATTGGCAGGATCTTCAAGAAATTTTATTACCCCGCCATAATTATAACCGAATATGGTTATTACGGATTTTCCTTTAAGTTCATTAAGACTCTTTGGCAGCGGAATAGATTTGTTCATAGAAAAAACATGGAGATTTATCTCAGCCATTTTTTTTGGGCTTACAATAGTCTTTCCTTCATACTCGCTAACACCAAGTGTTCCAAGCCATATATGTGTTATCCCTTTGCCTACATTGGAATAAAGACGTTTTGGAGGATATCCGGCAAGCGTGTACTCAATCCCTGCCCTGTCAAATATTTTGACAAGCATATCGACAAGCAGTCCGCCTTTTACTTCTTCATTTTTGCCAAGAATATAATAAGGAGGAAAATCAAGCATCCCGATTTCCAAAGGTTCAGATATGGCAGACTGTTCCATGCAGGCGACAAAAAAAAATATTAATAAAAAACATCTTTTTTTTAAAGCCATGAATTCCCTCCGTTCCCAGGCAGGAGAAACCCTTATGTTTTGTGATCATCAGGGCCCGGATGCCATGATTTAAAAAACAGACATCCAGGATTTTCGAATTATTTTATTTTGCCTTCTGCCTTTAGCTCATCGTAGGCTTTCATGAGTTTATCCATGATTGCCTGGGCGTCCGGTACCTTGTTGCTTATGTGTATATAAATCCCAAGGTTTTTAATGGAGTTTTTCTTGATATCAGGAATGTTAAGCTTTGCAAGAGTCTCTGTTGCAGGTTCCCTGTAATCAAGAACAAACGGAGCCCTGCCAGCCTGGAGCATCTTGAAGGCTGACTCATGTGTCTTGGCAGGTTCGGCTTTAATGTTGTTCTGTGGATCATTCAAAAATTTTAGTGTTCCGCCATAATTATAGCCAAAGATTGTTATTACTGACTTTCCTTTAAGATCATCGACTGTTTTTGGCAGCAGATCAGCAGAACCAAGTGTGTAAACCTCGAGATTTATCTCTGAGGTCTGCTTTGGACTTACTATTGTCTTTCCCTCATATTCCGCGACTCCGAGCGTACCCATCCAGACCTGGGTCGTGCCGTCTCCGACATTGGTGTAAAGTCTTTTTGCTGGATATCCCTTTAAAGTATACTCAACCCCTGCCCTTTCAAAAACCATTTTCAGCATATCGACATAATAACCGCCTGTGATGGTTGTGTCATTCTCCACATTATAATACGGAGGAAAATTGAGGGCGCCTATTTCAAGGGGCGCTGAATATGAATAGGTTGCCAGACAAAAAACAGATAAAACCATTGACACAAGTATTCCGGAAAGCTTTTTTTTCATAAATATCTCCTTTTTTGGGGGGATGGCGACAAACAAGAAAAGTTAAAAAGACAATAACGCAATAGACTTATGAGTTACACAACCTAATATGCTTACAACTTATTTAAACATTTTTTAGTGTTAACCAATATATCATAAGTTTACGGTAAAGGTCATTATTATTGACAAGGTCGCAAAAAATCCGATTTATGTCATTCTGGCGCAGGCCGGAATGACGACGCCTTCATTATTATTACTTCAAGCTGCTTGAGCTGGAAAATGGATGAGCTGCTGCAAGTTGCGTTGTCATTTCTAAAAATGCCCTTCAACCTTAAGCGCTTCATATGCCTTCATGAGCTGTTCCATGAGTTTTTCAGGATCAGGGGCTTTTTTAGAGACATATATTTTGACATCAACCGTGCTTAAAATATGGGATTTGAGATTTTTTATCTTCATATCGGAAATCGTCTTTTCAGCAGGTGTCTGATAATCCACGACAAACCTTTCAAGACCTGAAGAAAGTCTTTTAAAAGCTGTTTCATGGGATCTTACACGATCAAGAATGATACTGCGTGAAGGCTCGGACATTTTTTTCAGAAGGCCTCCATAATTATAACCGTCAATCACAAGCACCCTTTTTCCTGAAAGCCCGTCAATTGAAGAGGGCGGTGAAACTGATGACGGAGTGTAAACAAGGATATTTGCCTCGGCAATTTTTCTTGGACTTGAAATGGCTCCGTTAACCGGAGTCCCCATCCATATCTGGATATCTCCATTTTCAATACCTGAAAAAAGCTCGGCAACCGGATAAGCCTGGATAGAGTATTTCAGGCCGGCACGTTCCATCATTCTTTCCAGAATATCAGTATAGACACCGCCTTTCACCTCTCCACCCTCCACAATATAATATGGGGAAAAAGAAATTACTCCGGCCTTAACAACTTCGGAAAAAACCGGTCCTGCCCAGAACAGAGTCAGAATCATTAAAAACACCACTAATGCAGAAACGCTGATAATGCCTGATAAAGTTAATCGCATACCTAATCTCTAAATAATTAATATTTTTTTAAAATAACGGAGCTTCAAAAATTGACAAGGTCGCAAAAAGTCCAATCTTCGTTTTTCCGCCGCAGGCCTGAATCAAGAAGTATCTGAAAATACAAAGATGCCGGATCAAGTCCGGCATAACGATTAAGCCATTTTTTGACTTTTTGCGAGATCATTAATAATTAAATTCAAATTATAGACTGAAGGCAGACACATGCAACTTATATCAACAAAAAAATGTGTTACCAGATGTTTTCAGCCATGGTACTTAAGACAAAAAGCGCATTTATAGCACTGATATTCATATAAAAACACGAACAGAAGAGTTTGAAACACTTATAAATATAATTTACAGATGATATCCACCACAGTATAAACAAACACATCTGCTAACTGAAATAAAACTGGGAGTCCCATAAAATGGTGGTAGGCATAGGCTCAATGACATTCCGGCTCCACGGCGTATTCTCCCTTAAAGAAAAACGCGGTATAGTCAAGTCCATGATTGCGAGGATTCAGAACAATTTCAACGTATCCGTCGCTGAAGTCGGCTCAAATGACAACTGGGAAAAAGCTGAAATAGGCTTCTCAATGACCGGAAATGACGGTCGGGTCATAAATTCCAAGATGGATAAGGTTTTCAATTTTGCCGAGGAAATGGGCCTTGCGGAGATGACAGACTCCGGAATGGAAATAATCAATTTATAGTTTCTGGCTTCAACCCTTGCCAAATAAAAGGGGAAGCCAGACTTCAAGCTTCCCCCCTTAAATTATCCGAATAATCAGGGATTAAACGCCAACAACATCCCTGAGTTTTTTGGCAAGATCAGTTTTTTCCCAGCTGAATTCAGGCTCGGTTCTTCCGAAATGCCCGTACGCAGAAGTCTGCCTGTAGATAGGTCTTAAAAGATCAAGCTGCTTTATTGTTCCCGCCGGCTTGAGCTCAAAAACCTTTCTTACGGCCTGGGCTATTACATCATTTGGAACAATGCCCGTTCCCATTGTGTTCACAAGAACAGACACAGGCTCTGCAACACCGATTGCATATGCAATCTGGACTTCACAGCGTTTTGCAAGGCCAGAAGCAACTATATTCTTTGCGACATATCTGCCCATGTAGGAAGCGCTTCTGTCAACCTTGGACGGATCTTTCCCTGAGAAACATCCGCCGCCGTGACTACCCTGTCCGCCGTAGGTGTCAACGATGATCTTGCGGCCCGTGAGTCCGCAGTCGCCCATAGGTCCACCGACTACAAATTTTCCTGTCGGATTGATGAAATATTTTGTTTTGTCATCAAGCATATGGAGTGGAAGAACCTTTCTGATTACTTCTTCCATTACAGCTTCCTTGACCATGGCATGGGTCGCTTCAGGCGTATGCTGGGTAGATACGACGATTGTATCTATTCTTTTTGGAATATCATCTTCATATTCAATGGTGACCTGGGCTTTTCCGTCTGGCCTGAAAATTGAGGCTCTGCCTGATTTGCGGGCATCGGCAAGGCCTTTTGTCAGCTTGTGGGCCATCATAACTGGCATTGGCATGAGTTCAGGAGTTTCGTCAGCAGCATAACCAAACATAAGCCCCTGGTCACCTGCACCCTGCTCCTTGTTTTCACCCTCATCAACTCCCTGGGCAATATCAGGAGACTGCTGATCAATGCTGGTTATTACAGAACATGTCTGCCAGTCGAATCCCATTTCAGAGGAATTGTAGCCAATATCCTTAATGGTCTGTCTTACTATCGAAGGCATATCAACATAGCAGCTTGTGGTGATCTCACCCGCAATAAAGGCAAGGCCGGTTGTCACAAGTGTCTCACAAGCAACCCTGCATTTTGTATCCTGGGCCATTATGGCATCCAGAATAGAATCGGAAATCGCGTCGGCCACCTTGTCAGGGTGACCCTCAGTTACGGATTCCGAAGTGAAAAGAAATTTTTCCTTGCTCATCGGTTTTTCCCTTGATGATTATTGATTAATGCCACTGGCAGAGTGAATTAATTATTACTGCCAGAAGGCGCCAGTATCGTGTTGTCAATCAGCCTTGTGCTTCCGATTATAACCGCCAGGGCAAAAAGGCATGGTTTATCAAGGATACTGACATCTTCGAAAGTATCCGGATCCACCACGGCAAGATAATCTATTTTTGCCCCAGGCTGGGTTTTTATAATTTTTTCAGCTTCGGATATTATCTCCGAAGTATTTTTAATTCCCGCTGCAACCAAGTCACGGGCCTTGCACATTGCCTGATAAAGACAAAGCGATGATTTTCTCTGATCTGCGGTCAGATATGAATTGCGTGAACTCATTGCAAGCCCGTCAGACTCCCTTAGAATCGGTGCCCCAATGATCTCTATATCAAAATCAAGATCAAGCACCATTCTTTTAATAACAGCGAGCTGCTGAAAATCCTTCTGGCCGAAAAAGGCAAAATGGGGTTTGACCATATTAAACAGCTTGGTTACAACTGTTGCAACGCCCCTGAAATGACCGGGCCTTGAAAGTCCGCAGAGATGATCAGGGAGTGTTTCCAGGTTAACATATGTTTGATAGCCTTTTGGATATATGTCGCCTGGTTTTGGAGTAAAAACAGCATCAACTCCTTCTTTTTCTGCTATTGCAAAATCACCCTCAAGATTTCTCGGATATGCGTCAAGATCCTCATTAGGCCCGAACTGGGAAGGGTTTACAAAAATACTGAGTACAAGTACATCGGCTTTTTTCCTTCCAAGTCCAAGAAGGGACGCATGGCCTGCATGGAGAAATCCCATCGTAGGGACAAAAGCAATCGTCTTTCCCTCGGCCCTGACAGAATTGCTGAAAGCCTGCATTTCTTTTGGAGTATTGATTATTCTGATGACACACCTCCATATGAAAAATTTCTGAGATTTAAAGGGAACTTAGTAGAACAACATAAAATAAAAGTCAACCTGACCATTTTTGATAACATCTCAAAAAGCCCGATTACCGTCATTCCTGCGAAGGCCGAAATCCAGAAGTCCCTAAAAAAACAAAGATGCCGAATCAAATCCGGCACGACGCCGAAGCCCTTTTCTGACTTCTTGCGAAACCATCATTTTTAAATCTTGGCAAACAAGTTTACCTTGAATGTTCCTAGCATATTGCTGTTTATCTGCCAAAAGCATCCTCAAAACGTTTTTTTCTTGAATCAAAGGCCTGGGCAGCAACTCTGCCATCTGTGGCATTTTCAGGCTTGTCTTCCTGTGCCAGCATTTCGAGCCTCTTCATTCTTCCGGCAGCTCCGGGATGTGTTTTGAAAAAGCCCTGGTGGTCGGACTTCTCCCTTTCTCCATACGCTGCAAGAACTCTTTTAATGGCGCCTGAATCATAGCCTGAAGCACCAAGTATTCTTACTGCCATTCCATCTGCGGCAAACTCCTGATCCTTGCTATAGCCATTAACGACTATGGTACTGACAATATCATTGACCGAGTTTTCAAACACTCCGACTATCTTGCCAAAGCCTTCGGAACCATATGTCCTGGCTGCGGCAGATCCCAAGATGGCCGCAAGCTGTGTCCATCTTGAAGTTTGGACTGAATTCATTCCATCTTTATTATTTACGTGGGAAACTTCATGGGCAAGAACCGCTGCCAGTTCATCTTCTGTTTTAAGCATATCCAGAAGGCCTTTTGTGATGAAAATTATTCCTCCGGGACAGGCAAAGGCATTAATCTCTTTTGAGTCAAGAATTGCAAAATGGTAGCCGCCATAGGTTTCAGGATTATCCGAATGCATGGCCACGGAATTTCCCACAAGATCCACGTATTCCGTATGCTTTGGATTTGTGTATAATTTGTATGATTTCAAAATATTAACGCCAACGCTTCTGCCCAGATAATATTCCTCGCGTTCATCCAGAACCTCGGTGGCTTTTATGGCCCCTTCAGTAACGGCTATTGCTGGAACTGCATATTTTGTGGTCACTTTTACCGCTTCCATACAAGAAGAAAACAGCATAAAAAAAAGCATGGTGGATATAAGGGTTATTTTTTTCATTTCGGATACTTTAACCCCCCTTCTTTCATAAATTTGCTAATTTTTTGAAGTGGCGTTTCCTTATTAACTATTTCATCTATCTGAGCGTAATTCAGGGAAGGATCATTTTCGCCCATTTTTTTTTCAACATCAGGGGTAAAACCCTTACCAGCCAATGCTACTTCATGATTTTCCTTTTCAGCATCCGGATCTATGTCAGCGCCAAGCATCACAGGCGTGTACACCATCTTCCTGCTTTCCGAGACAGCGCTCTGATGAATCCAGCCTTCTGTGTCCTTATACCGTACATTAAGCCATTCATTTTTCTTTCCAATTACCTGGAGCGTCTCGTCATAAAAAACCTTGGCCTTAATCTGGGAATAGAATCGATCCGACTCCCTGATATAATTCTCTTTTGTTTTGACCCTGGCTATTTTTTCGGCCTCACCAAAGCATGTTACGGCAAAGATTAAAAAAACCGAAATAAGCACAAACAATTTGTTAATATTCATACTCGTTTTCCTCGGTAAGGCAGTGAAGTGGTTATTGTAAATAATCATAAAGGTTCAGAATCATATAATATTCCAGAAAGATTGCCATTTAGTCACAAAAAAATCAAACAGAGAAATCAAACCGGAAATTCCATAATAAACCTCGCCCCATTGTGAAAACCAGTCTGCGCCCTTATGACGCCTTTATGATCCGAAACTATGGAATTGACGATTGTAAGGCCAAGACCTGTGCCTCTTCTTTTCGTCGAATAATAAGGTTCAAAAACCCTGGTTTTCTCGGAGTCAGGTATTCCGGGCCCTGTATCTTCTATGTCGAGTCTTGCTGTTCTGGTCACAGGATCATAGGAATGTATTATATATATGGTTCCTGTGCCATTCATCGCTGAAATTGCATTTTCAAAAAGGTTTATCAACGCCTGCTTTATCTGCTGCTGATCAAGATTAATGGCAGGAATACCTTCACTTATTTCAAGAATGAAATTTATATTGCTGTAATTCTGATGATACAGAGCAACCGTGTCTGTTATTATGTCCGAAAGTATACAGGGCCGGAGTACAGCTGCCGGGAACCTTGCGTATGTTGAAAACTCGTTTACAAGATTCCTTATCAGATCGACGTGGGTGATGATTGTCCTGGTGCACTCATCAAAAACGCTTTCATTAAGCATCTCAGGGTATTTTCGTCTCAATCTCTGGGCTGAAAGACTTAAGGGGGTCAATGGATTTTTTACCTCGTGGGCAATCCGTTTTGCCACCTCTCTCCACGCAGCCATTCTCTGGGCTTTTTCAAGCTCCGTAATATCATCAAGAACTGTTACGATACCAAGATGATTGCCTGATTCATCCGCAAGCGCGCTGCAATGGGCGATAAAAATTCTGGGAGTCCCGCCTACCATGACATTCATCTGGAACTCAACACCCTTGGCAGGAGATTTTATAGCCTGATTGATCTTTTCCTCAAATTCGGGGTTATCCGGAAAAAGAATTCTGTACTCCCTTCTCAAAATTTCAGAGCTTGCTATTCCAAGCATTCTTTCGGCCGAAGTATTTACAGTGGCGACAAACCCGACCGGATCTATTGAAATGACTCCTGCGGAAACATTTTTAAGAACTATCTCCATATACCTGCGACGCTCTTCAATTTCCGCGTTCTGCTGATGAAGCATTCTGCTGCTTAGGGAAAGCTGCTCCCTGGCAAGGCCTATTTCCCTTGTCATTCTGTTAAAGGAATCCACAAGGCCACCGATTTCATCATCTGACACAGGCTCTATCTGGAAATTAAAATCACCTTCTGCCACCCTTTTGGTTCCTTCAGCAAGCTCCATGATGGGTGTAGTGATTGTTTTTGCGAGGTAGAATGCGAACCAGATTGCACAGAAAACCACAAGAAGGGCAACAATGGTCATGATAAGATAATAGATATTTTCAGCCGGCTCTTTAAGCAGAATTGTTCGTCTGTATTCCTCCATTCCCTGATTAACCTGGGAAAGACTCCTTGAAAGCGCGATTGGAAGACGGGTTGATACAGCTATATAACCGGACAGCTGTTTTTTGTCATTTTTGCCGTACACAGCGCCTGTTGTTCTTACAATTTCATACTTGCCTATTTCCTCACGGATTGACCAGATATCAAATTTTTCCGAGTTTTTAAGAAGCGCTCTTGCTGGTATTGAATCTATCTGAATATTCTGGGTCATTATCCCTTTTGTGACGGCAAACCGGTTCTCAGATGCATCATAGACCTCCAGCGCATCAAGTCCGTATTCTTCGAGCATTTTTGAAATAAAGACAGCTATCGTTCCATCTTTTCTGAGATCTTCGTCTGCTCCGGGCCGTTCCTTGCATTCTTTAATTATTTTATCAAGGACGTAGGCGTTTTCCTTTTCAATATAATTGTAAAATTCCTGGCCTGACTTGAATGAATTTTCAAGAACAAGTTCTATGGGGATATTGAACCAGAAAGCTATGCTCTTTGATATGAAGTTTATGGAAAAGAAAAAAAGCACAATGGAGGGCAGGAGAGTAAGTGTAATAAAGGCAATGACCAGCCTGGTTCTCAGCTTTGCGCCGGCTATTTTTCTTTTTCTGTCATAATAAAGCTTTAAAAGATTTCGGAAAACGAGAAAAAACAGAAGAAGAAGAAGAAGAAGATTGACATTGATCAAAATGAACATAAGGATCGTGTTGGAAATGGGAAAAGCTGACCCGAAATCCACCACGCGGCTTTCCACATAAGTAAGAAGACCTACCAAGGAAAGTATCACAACGATCAGAATCAGTTCTCTTTTGCGCTTTTTTTCCTCCTCTGCCTTTAATTCATTTCCTATCTTGTTTTCAAATTCCATTGGATATTGATCGAGCCCTCTTATTTTGGGGTAGACAGATATGCATTGAGGCAGATATCAAACCGGGTGCCTTGTTGTATGAATTTGCCCTAAAAAAAAGCCGATTCGTAAGGTGCTCAAACTCTAAGGCTTTCGCACCGGCTGCGTGTGCCTTCGGCGAGTCGCTTTTTGAAAAAAGCTCCGCAAAAACTTTATGGCTATGTGGTTTAAATCATAACAACGTCTCAAAAAGTCCGATTCTTGTCATTCCGGCGCAGGCCGGAATCCAGAAGCATCTGAAAATACAAAGATGCCGAATCAAGTCCGGCATGACGCAGCCGCCCTTTTTTGACTTTTTGCGAATCCATCAACTCATAAATGACGCAACCATCGTTTTCTGTTTATTATCGGCATCTAAAAAGAACACAGCCAGAATAAATGCCTGACAGTCCAAATACTTAGGAATCAGTCTTTTGTACCTGGTTTTACAATGGATCTTATCCAGTCCAGCACTGAATTATTTTTAAGGGCGTCTCTATCCATAGAATCGAAATCAGCGCTTAGTTTTCTAGGATCTGCGAGCCAGTGAGCCCTCGTCCTCATCTCCCTTGTGGTATCAAGCTGTTTTACCACCCTAGCCGGATTTCCGACAGCAATGGAATCAGGAGGAATATCCGAAACAACAACTGAACCGGCGCCAATTATGCTGTTTCTGCCGATGGTAACACCCTTGCAGACAATACAGCTGTCTCCGACCCATACATTTTCCTCAAGGGTGACAGGCGAAGTGGTTCCTATGGGAGTACCTCTGTCATAAATCTCATGCCAGTCAGCGTCTGTTACATAAACTCCGCTGGCAAGCATGACGCTGTCGTGGACATTTATTTCGGCCGCTGCGGAAATCCTCACACCTGGGCATATGAGACAATAATTACCGATTGTTATGCCTTTAGCATCAGGATTGTCAGACCAGACTGAAAGCCTGACCTTTTTATCCTGGGCAGCTATGAAGGTATTGAAGCTTCCTGCACGAATGGAAGGCCCGAAAAGCTCTATATGCCACGGTTTTATAACTGTCTGGCCAATGCCGTATGAGTCGAATTGAGGACTAAGAAATCTTTTTGCATAAAACTTCTGAAATTTCATATATGCCCTTTTGAGATAATAAGGGCGATGCTCTCTTCTCAATATATTAACCTTATTCTATAAAGATTCTTTACTTGATTCTGCAAAAAGCCGATGAGTGTGGCCTAACATTACCAGCACAGATTTCTGGAACGCCAGAAATCATGGGTAAAGAAGTTGGAGGCCGGGGTCAGTCCGTAAAGGGCGTCAGCAGCCATAAGAACCACGGCATTTGTCCAGGTCAGCTTATCCTCTGGCCAGATGACCATGTCAGGAAAAGTAAAACCGCACCAGTAACTGCCGTCATCATAAGTTCTGCCGTGTATCCAGTTAAAAACTATTTCAGCCTGATTTACATTTCCCATGGCGTGAAGGGCAAGAACGAACTCAGCGCTTTCGGCTATTGTTACCCAGGGCTGGTCAGACACACATCTTATTCCCATGCCTTCCACGACAAATTTCTTCCAGTATTTGTGAAGTCTTTTCTGGGCTTCTTCGCCAGTTACGGCTCCTGCAAGGATGGGATAGAACCAGTCCATGGAAAATCTTGATTTGGTGACGTTGTACGAGTGCCTGCGGTTTTTTAAGGAATCCCCAAGAAGATTGAGTCTTGGCATCCATTCATCACAGTCATGCCCAAGGATACCGGCCATTGTTATCGCGCATTTTGTGCTCATGAATACTGAACTGGAACCTGTCAGGAGAGCCATTGGATCTGTCTTGCCTTCGGGACTCTGGGCCCAGTGGATCTCTCCGTCAGGAGCCTGCATCCTCATGGCAAAGTCAATCCCCGCCTTTACAGCAGGCCAGAGCCTTGCAAGATAATCCTTGTCGCCTGTTATTGTATAATGATGAAGCGCTCCAACAGCCAGATAGGTTGACATATTGGTATCCATGGTTCTGTCTTCCGGAATTCCATTTATATACGAGGCATACCAGCTTCCATTGGGCAACTGTTCATTCAGCAGCCATTCAAAGCCTTTTCTGGCCTCTTTAACAAGGCCGCCAATGGTCAAACCCATTATTGATTCGACCATATCCCAGGGATCTGTTTTCTCTCCTACGCTCCAGGGAATCTCTCCATTCTCTTTTTGGGTGCACGCAATGGATGATGCGACGGTATCAACATCAATGATCAGCCCCTGGGGTTTTTTGGAGGTTTTAAAAGTCATTTGTATCCCTTTCGTAAAAATAAGGCTCCAGGTTCAATTATTTCTGAACTAAAACAGTTTCTGCAAAACCAGGAATTTGCAAAAGGTGTAAATATCAGAGCTTATTGAGGTTTTCAAGAATTTATGATTTCACTTTGAATCTTCTCGCATCACTGTGTAAAAAAATATATATAATCTGCCAAGTTTTAATTTCTAATAAATACTAATTCCATTTTGCATTCAAGATGATACCAAGGCGGCAAGGAGGAAGTCCCGGAGGCGTACGTTGTTTGTACGTCGAGGAACTGACGACGCAGCCAACCCGATAATTCTATTGGGTAGGGGTTTGAATGAAAAATGGAATAAGGAGCAAAATGTTTCCAAGCATACTTATAGTTGACGACGAGGCCTATATAAGGAAAACCCTCAAGGATATTCTGACAGACGAAGGCTTTGAGGTGACAACCGCAGCAAACGGATATGAAGCCCTGAAATCCCTGGAAAAGAACCATCCTGATCTGGCATTGCTCGATATATGGATGCCGGGAATAGACGGAATCGAAACGCTCAAGGAAATAAAAAGAATAGCTCCTGAGCTGCCAGTTGTAATGATTACAGGTCACGGGACTGTAGACACAGCTGTCAGTGCCACAAAATTCGGTGCCTATGACTTCATCGAAAAGCCCCTGTCCATAGACAAGGTTATTATAACCATTAATAATGCCCTCAATTTCAGGCGAATTGAGGAAGAAAACAAATATCTCAAAAGAAAAAACCTTGAAAAAAATTCGATTAGCGGGAAAAGTTCGGCTGTCAATGAACTCAGAATGAATGCCGCCAAGGTCGCGCCCACGGACAGCTCCATCCTCATAAAAGGTGAAAACGGCACAGGCAAGGAGCTCATAGCAAGAACCATTCACCAGATAAGCAAAAGGGCTGACTATCCGCTTGTGACCGTCAATTGCGCCGCCATACCAGAAGAAATGATAGAAACAGAGCTTTTTGGCTATGAAAAAGGCGCTTTCCCTGGAGCCAAGAACAGATACAAGGGAAAACTTGAAATGGCCACTCATGGAACTCTTTTCCTCGATGAAATCGGAGACATGAGCCTTAAAACCCAGGGAAAAATACTGAGGGTTCTTGAAGAGAAAAAATTCCAGCGCATTGGCGGCAACAGAGAGATTGAGGCTGATTTCAGAATAATAGCCTCGACAAACAAAAACATGGAGACAGAAATATCATCCGGCAATTTCAGAGAGGATCTTTATTACAGACTTAATGTTGTTCCGGTCGAAGTTCCTCCGCTGAGGGACAGAAAAGAGGACATTCCGGTTCTTGCCGAAATTTTTCTTTATAAGGCATCAGAGGCATGCAACAAGCCGCAGATACAGTTCACTGACAAGGCGCTCGGACTGCTTGCCGAATACAACTGGCCGGGAAACGTTAGGGAACTCAAAAATCTGGTCGAACGACTCACAATCATGTCATCAAAAAATCTTATAGACATTGATGACATTCCTGTGCCTTATAACGGACAGAAATCATCTGAACTTGCTCCGGCAGAAAACATGAATTCCATCGACAGCGAACTCCTTGAAGATGCCCTCATCAGGTTTGAGACGGATTTTGCTACCCGGCGGATTCAGGCATGTGCAGGAGATACAAAAAAAGCTGCTGCATCCCTTGGCATCACAGAAGAACGTCTCAGCGAACTTTTAGAGAATAAAAAATAAATGAATCTCAGAATCATCAGCGGAAGCCTGAAAGGGAAAAAAATAGCGTCTCTTCCGGGTCTCTCGACACGCCCAACATCTGACAAAGTGAGGGAGGCCATATTCAGCATCATTGGTCATGAAATAAAGGGGGCTTCCTTTCTGGAGCTTTTTGCAGGTACAGGAGCAATAGCCATTGAAGCATTGAGTAGAGGTGCAGATAGTGCCGTTCTTATTGAAAACGGATTATCAGCAGCAGAAACAATACGCAAAAATTTAGAACATTGCGGCATAGCTGATAAGGCAAAGCTAATAAGATGGGATATTGAAAAGAATTTAAACTGCATCAAAGACATGGATAATAAATTTGATATGGTTTTCCTTGACCCTCCATATGAAAAAAATCTTGTAAAAACGACTCTCAAGCACCTTGGCATTTGCGGATCAATTGCGTCAGAAGCATGCGTAATAGTACAGCATTCAAAAGATGAACCTATTGATCTTAAAGGGATAGAAGAATTCTACTCCATGGAAAAAGACAGACGGTACGGCAAGAATATTGTCTCTATCCTGAGATATATGGTATGAACATGAAAACCAAAACAGTCGGCCTTGTCTGGCTTCCTTAAATTACAATTTCAAAAAGCAGACTATATGGAAAGAATCGCAATTTATCCTGGCTCATTTGATCCTCTCACAAACGGTCATATAGACATAATTGAAAGATCCCTGTGTATTTTTGACAGGGTAATAGTCGCTGTCCTAAAAAACCCCAACAAAAAGGGACTTTTCTCTGTAGAGGAAAGAAAAGAGCTGATAAGGCTGAGCCTTCCTGACATGCCCAATGTGGAAGTCGATTCTTTCGGAGGTCTTCTTGTTGACTATGCAGTCCAGAAAAACGCCTGCGCGGTGATAAGGGGGCTAAGGGCCGTGTCTGATTTCGAGGTTGAGTTCCAGATGGCCATGATGAACAGAAGACTGAATAAAGATGTGCAAGCCATTTTTCTCATGACCGGTCTGAGATGGATTTTTACAAGCTCATCTGTAATAAAAGAGGCTGCGCTTTTTGGAGGTGATGTCTCATCCATGGTCACCCCGGTCGTCAATGAAAGACTCCTGATAAAAATAGCATCCATGCAGGCAGGACAATAAAATGGATCTTTGGCAACTTAATATTTTTCTCAAGGTAATCGAACTCAAAAGCTTTTCAAAAGCGGGTAAGGCGGTTCATCTTTCCCAACCGACAATAAGCAGCCATATCAAGGATCTTGAAGACTATCTTGGCTGCAAACTGATCGACAGGATGGGAAAGGAGGCCGCGCCGACAAAATCAGGAGAGCTTCTTTACTCATACGCTAAAAAGCTTATCAATCTTAAAGATGAAACCGAAGCTGCGATGGCTGAATTTCAGGGAGCAATAAAGGGAAACCTGAAAATAGGCGGCAGCACAATTCCGGGAGGTTATATTCTCCCAAGGATCGTTGGAGGATTCATCAAAAAATATCCCGGAGCAAAAATATCCCTGAACATTTCTTCAACCGATGAGATTATTTCCCACATACTTTCCGGAGACTTCGAGCTTGCTGTTGTCGGTGCACAGACATTGGACAGGAAAATATGGCAGGAAAAAATAATCGAAGACGAACTATGCCTTATAACCCCGCCTGACCACCCATGGGCTGCCAAAGGCAAAGGGCCTGTTTACGCAAAAGAACTGAGCAGCGAGCCTTTTATAATGAGGGAGACCGGCTCAGGAACCATGAAATCATTTTTGTCCCATATGGAAGAAAAAGGCGTTTCCAGGGAAAACCTGAATATCACTGCTGAAATGGGAAGCACCGAGGCTGTTAAAGAAGCTGTTAAAAGCGGACTCGGAGTAAGCATTATTTCAAGACTTGCCGCAGCTTCAGAAATCAAGGCAGGGTCTCTTTCAGCAATTGATATCGAAGGAATCAGGCTTTCAAGGAGTTTTTATCTAACTGGTCACAGCGAGAGAACCCAGTCGCCAATTTGCCGGGCATTTAAAGATTTTGTTCAGGAGTGGTTTAGAAAATAAATCCGGGGTTAGATTTTTTGTTCTTTAAATCAAAAATCTCAAATCCATTTTCATTCTTTCCAGCCATGCTCGCCTATAAGCTTTACAAATCGGCATGACCCAAGGCTTTCTCTTTTTACGCCGGTTTCTGTCCTTGTGACTTTGATCAATTCCTGGGTATATTTATCCCCAACAGGAATAATAAGCTTTCCTCCCACAGCAAGTTGCTTTACCAAAGGCTCAGGAACTTCAGGGCCGCCAGCTGTCACAACGATGGCGTCATATGGTGATTCTTCCTTCCATCCGCTGGTTCCGTCAGAATATCTTGTTACGATATTATAATACTGAAGCTGGTCAAAAAGCTTTCTTGTTCTTGCATAAAGGGAATAAATCCGCTCAACAGTATAAACCCTGAAAGCTATTCTTGATAAAATGGCAGCCTGATAACCTGATCCGGTTCCAATTTCAAGAACCCTGTCATCCGGCCCTATTCCTATGGCCTGGGTCATTTCAGCGACTATGAGAGGCTGGGAGATTGTCTGCTGCTCACCTATGGGAAGCGGGTAATCACCATATGCCTGATCCATCAATGCCTCACTTACAAAAAGATGGCGTGGAACACTTCTCATCGCATCAAGAACGAGAGGGTCACTTATGCCTCTCATTTCAAGCTGCCTGAATACCATTTCCTCCCTGAGGCGCTTATATTTTGCTTCGCGGTTCTGCATAAAATCCTAATAGACTGCTATTGACAGACATCTGTTCGCAAAATCATATTCTGCTGTGATATTGTCCGGGGTTCAACAGCTAATAGCAGTATTCCCATGAATTTGGAATCCCTGAGATAAAAAACATGAAGAAAACCGCCTTATCCATGGATTTAGTGGCCATGAAAAGACGGTTTAGGGATTATGTTTCTTTTGACAAGGTCGGAAAAAGTCCGATTCTCGTCATTCCGGCACAGGCAGGAATCCAGAAGTACCTGAAAATACAAAGATGCCGGATCAATTCCGGCATGACGCTAAAGCCATTTTTTGACTTTTAGCGAGCCCATCTCTTTTAAATACCGGATAATAAGACATCTTGAAGGAATATCCAGACCATCCTGAATATTTACACGAGTCTTGATAAGTAAAATCTACTATATTTTGTAAATGATCCTCTTGTCAGTCACAATTATGTCAACATATTTACTCTTCGAATCCATGCTGATCTGGGGAACAATCTGTTCTTCAAGGGCAATGGCTATTTTTCTTGTTGTGATTGGCAATCTTGCAATAAGCTTGTCATAATAGCCTGTGTCTAGTGAAATCCTGCCACCCTTTTCGTCGAATGCCGCTCCGGGTATGATTGCAATGTCAATATTCCTCACTGGTATTGACTTACAAAGGGCAGGATCAGGCTCAAATCTTCCGTCAGAACCTTTTTTCAGCTCTGTTGAAAGATCATCCACCTTAAAAAATTCAATCTTGATTTTTTCAGATTCAAAATTGGGCAGTGCGATTATCTTTTTTCTTGAAAAGCTTCTGTTGATTATTGCTGTTGTGTCGACCTCCAATCCCACAGGCATGTAGAAAAGGATTATTTTTGACTCCACAAAATTAGCGAAATCAAACAGCCGATCTTCTAATTTCTTCCTTTTTTGAGCGAGTTCTTCTTCTGAAAAAGCGCTGAGCCTTTTTTCCACAGTTTCGATAACAGACATTTTCCTTTTCTCCAGTGCTTGGGTATCCAGAATACTTCTCAAATCATTCTCTTGGGTGATGCTTTGCCTGTCTGAGCCTTTTATTTATTGACTGCCCATAAGGCGCGTGCTAATTTTTCCAAGTTTTTATCACACTTTATCTTCATCTGCCTGATTATAATAAGATTTATAATAATAAAAAAACAGGTAATAAAATATAGGTATTAATATGCTTGAAATCAAGTTTGTAAGACAAAATTTATCTGTGGTGCGTGAGGCCATGCAGAAACGCAATACAGACGTGGATCTTGACTCTTTTGCCCAAAGCGAAGATCTGCGCAAGGGATCTCTCACAGAGATAGAAACTTTAAGATACCGCCGTAATACTGTTTCTGAAGAAATTGCACGGATTAAAAAAAGCGGCGGAAATGCTGAAAGCCTTGTGATTGAAATGCGAGACGTATCAACCAGAATCAAAGAGCTCGAAGGCATCATAAATGAAAACGAAGAAAAAATCAAAAATATCCTTTATACCATCCCCAATATCCCCCACGAATCAGTACCAGTGGGACGGGACGAGAACGACAATATAGAAATCAAAAAGATCGGAGCCCTTCCTGTATTTGATTTTGAGCCAAAAGCTCACTGGGATATCGGCGAAGCATTGAAGATTTTCGATTTTGAGCGTGCCGCAAAAATAAGCGGAGCCAGATTCCCCCTTTATTTCGGACTTGGAGCAAGGCTTGAAAGAGCTCTAATAAGCTTCATGGTGGATCTCCATGTCTCAAGAAGTGGGTATACGGAAGTTCTTCCTCCCTTCATGGTGAACAGAAAAAGCATGACTTCGACAGGTCAGCTGCCAAAATTCGAACAGGATCTGTTTAAAATTGAAGGGACTGATTATTTTCTGATTCCAACCGCCGAAGTTCCTGTAACGAATATCCATCAAGGGGAAATAATAGAGGAAAAAGATCTTCCAAAGTATTATGTTGCACAGACTCCGTGCTTCAGATCAGAAGCAGGATCATACGGAAAAGATACGAGGGGCCTTATACGTCAGCATCAGTTCGACAAGGTTGAGCTTGTTAAGCTCGTGCCTCCCGAAACTTCATACGAAGAACTTGAAAAGCTTCTTCTGGATGCTGAAGAAGTTCTTAAAAGACTTGAACTCCCATACAGGGTAATAACACTCTGCACCGGAGACATGGGCTTCTCATCAGCTAAAACCTATGACATAGAAGTATGGATGCCTTCCCAGGACAAATACAGGGAAATTTCTTCATGCAGCAATTTTGAAGACTTCCAGGCAAGACGCGGAGACATCAGGTTCAAGCGGACAGGAAAGAAAGGCACAGAATATGTTCATACCCTGAACGGTTCAGGCCTCGCTGTTGGCAGAACAGTAGCCGCAATACTTGAAAATTATCAGGAAAAGGACGGATCAGTCAGAATTCCTGAAGCTCTTCAGCCTTACATGGGCGGTATTAAAAGGATAGCAAATGAATAGCATAAATATGGACATATTCCCTGACGATATTAAAGAATATCTTATCCCAAAGACCGAAGGCAGAATGAAATACAGATGCCTTTCATGCGAGGCTGAATACGGAATAGAAAAGCTTCTTTATATCTGCCCTGAATGCAAAAGCGTTCTTCTTCTGCATGATGAAAATCAGGAAAGAATTAAAAAAATCCCTGGAAAGACCTGGCGCAAGATTCTTGACTATCGCAAAATGCTGAAAATACCTGCTTTAAAGGGGATTTACAGATATCATGAATTCATAGGCCCGGTAATTCCTCTTGATTCGATTCTGTACCTTGGCGAAGGCCACACTCCCATAGTTGAGGCAAACAGCATTCTAAGCCAGAAGGCAGGAATGAGCTTCTTTTTTAAAAATGACGGACAGAACCCGAGTGCGTCGTTCAAAGACAGAGGGATGGCAAGCGCCCTGAGCTACATCAACTATCTTGTGAAAAACGGGCTTGTGTCAGATGTACTTGCAATATGCGCCTCAACAGGCGACACATCTGCCGCTGCGGCCCTTTATGCATCATATCTCGAGCCGAATGTGAAATCAGCGGTTCTTCTTCCCCATAAAAAAGTGACTCCACAGCAGCTTTCCCAGCCGCTTGGCAGTGGGGCAAGGGTTTTTGAAATTCCAGGTGTTTTCGATGACTGCATGAAAATAGTTGAAAGACTGTCAGAAAACTATTCCGTAGCGCTTCTTAATTCCAAAAACGCATGGAGAATCCTTGGCCAGGAATCATATTCATATGAAATAGCCCAGGATTTTGACTTTGACATGAAGGACAAGGTTGTTGTGGTTCCGATCGGAAATGCCGGAAACATAACCGCAGTAATGAATGGCTTCCTTAAGTTTTACGATGCAGGAATAATCGATACTCTTCCGAAGCTCATAGGTGTTCAGTCAGAGCACGCTGACCCGGTTTACAGATATTATCTTGAGCCTGATCCAAAGAAGCGGGTCTTCGAGGCGGTCAATGTAAGGCCAAGCGCAGCCCAGGCCGCAATGATCGGAAATCCGGTATCAATGCCAAGGGTTATAAAACTTGTTGAAAAATACAACGAAATTTCTGGCAAACAAAACGTATTCTTTGAGCAGGTGACAGAGCAGCAGATCATGGACTGGCAGCTTACTGCAAACAGACATGGGCATATTGTCTGCACCCACGGAGGAGAAACCCTCGCAGGACTCGTGAACGCCATAAAGGCCGGAAAAGTAAGCAAAACAGAGACAGCAATCTTAGACTCAACGGCCCATGCGTTGAAATTCTCGGGATTCCAGGATATGTATTTTTCAAATACTTTCCCGGCGGAATACGATATAACTCCAAAAAAAGAGCTGGCCAACATGCCTGTTTATATTCATCCCCAGGATCTGGCAGAAATACCAATGCCTGGAAATCCCCTGACAGGATCCGCCATGGAGAATTATATCAAGAGAATAACCACTGAAATAGCAACGCAACTTAACCTCAAATCAGTTTCAGGCTGATCTGAATGACAAAAAAAGAAGCTTTTCTTTTAGCAGCAATGATATTTTCATGTGTCGCTCCGGTTTCACAGGCCGGGGCGTCCATTCTCTATAAAAAATATCTTGTTGCAAATTACGGCGGGGTTGAAATCCTTTGCGAGCCTTATACTGTAAGAAAGGACGACAGCGTAATAAAACTTCTTCGTGAAAAAGGGGAGATCTCGGCAAATGATTTCCCCGAGTTTTTCCGCATTTTTCAGAGTATAAACCCAAGGATATCAGACATAAACCTGATCCGCCAGAATGATGAAATATACATACCACTTAAGAAACTTACTCCAAATTCTTTGCCAGGACAATCAACCGGCGTTGTCAGCATACCCCTTGTGTCTCTGACCAGTTTCGGCGAAATGCTCGAAGCTCACACAGAAGAACATACAATAAAGGAAGGAGATAACGTATCAGGTATTATTGATAAATATTTCCAGCCATCAAGTCCTGAAGAGGAAAAACGAGGATTAGATCTTTTCAAAAAACTCAACCCTGAAATTACAAGCCTCGATCAGATCAGTGCTGGCGAGAAAATTGTCGTTCCCAAAGCCAGCATTAAAACTCAGCCCTGGTTCAAATCCATGTATGAGACCAAGGGCAGTCCCCATCCTGAAAAAAAAACCGTACAAAAAATTGAAGAACAGCCGCTGCTCAAAAAAAGTCCGAGCCCGTTGCAATCAGCGGAGCCTCCTCCAATGGAAAAATTTGCATCCCTCGTCGGAGGAAAAATATACAAGACAGGCCAGTATTTTATTCCAAAGCCTGATGGCGGTGTGCACAAAATAGACCTGAGCAAAGACCCGATGATTGATGTTGAAGGCGGTGGGAAGGTCCTGTTTTGCGAGAACTATGAATCAATCACAGATTCAGACAAAGCAGCAATAAAAAAAGCCATGCCAGACACATCCATAATTGATGCCGACAAAACAGGCACAGTCGAAGGCATAATTGATTCCATGGCCTCCGCATCCGTGCTCAGAAAGCCGGGCGCTCCGGTAATTCTGAATTCAGACAATGCCCTGATAGAAATAATGCCGGAATGGCTTTTTGTTCCAGGAAGAACAAGTTCTGAAAAAAAAGTGTTTCTGACTCCACTTGCAGATGACAGCAAAAAATCCCATGCTTTTTTCATCGACTATCTGAAACATGTAAAAGGTGTTCTGCTTAAGGAAATGGGTGGCGGAAAGAAAGATACCAAAGAACCACAAAAAGACTATTTTGTTGATGAAACCGAAACTGTCACCTTCAGCGTCCAGAGCCAGCTTTATGCAAATCTCTCCATAGCTCTTGGGTACAGTTATTCAGAAAACGCCCAGCATTCAATAGCCATGGAAGATGGCCAAAATACTGATATTACGGCTGATACAATTTACTCCCCGGATGGGCAGATATTTGTTCTGGCTGACAGCGAACTGTCCCAAGACAATGTAAAAGCACTTAAAGAATCAGGCATAAGGGTACTGGAATTCCCGGAACAGAATTCAGAGGAAACAGACTTTTCGGAAAGTACCATATCGCATTTCCTGGAGATGCTTGGCTGCAAAACCCAGATTAATCCGACCCTGAAGATTCTGACCACGAGGTCAGGAGATCCTTATGTGACGATAAAGCCTGCTGGCGTACACGCCAGAACGCCGAGAAACACCGAATACATAATAACAAAAGGCAAATTTGCAAGCCCTGTCACTGCTGCCCTTCAGCAGACAGGAATAAAAACCGTAATACTTTCTTTCAATTCTTTTTATTGACCCCATGTTAACGAAGCAAGGAGATACATGCATGAAAAAATATATGATCCCGTTCATCGTCGGCGCAATGTTAACAACAGGATGTTTCTCTAAATCGGCAAACGAAGAAAAACAGGCCGAAGCCACAAGGCGTCTTGGCGAAGCATACATCCACCAGGGAGAATTCACCCTGGCGATCCAGAAACTTAGCGAAGCTGAAAAAATAAATCCTGATGACCATATCACCCAGGATAATCTTGGAATAGCCTACATGGGCAGAAAAGAATATGACAAATCCATCCAGCATTTCAAAAGAGCTATTGAGCTTAAACCAGACTATGCGCCTGCAATAAACAACCTTGGAACAGTATATATGGACGCAGGCAAATGGGATGATGCCATAGCATGTTTTGAAAAACTGAATGACAACCTTATTTATGCGACCCCACACTACCCAATGGCAAACCTTGGCTGGGTCTATTACAATAAAAAAATGTATGAAAAATCGAAAGCCTGCTATTTAAAAGCTCTTACCTATTCCCCAAACTTCGTGAAAGCCATGAGAGGCCTTGCTTTGACATATACAGCCATGGGCAAAAACGATCTGGCGATAGAAACCCTGAACAAGGCCCTGAAAATATCTCCCAATGTTGCGGAACTGCATTACGATATTGGAGAAGCTTATTATAAATCAGGACAGAATGAACAGGCCATGGCCTCGTTCCAGAAAGCTGTTGAACTGGGCAAAAACAGGCCCGTAGTCGAGATGGCCAAGAAAAAGCTGGAGCTAATGTAGTTCGCGGAATGTTGTTCGTCGGGTTGACAAGCTCTTTGAGCATTATAAAAATAAAATATTGCTCTATCTTATTTTCAGCGACGATTGCCTTCGGCGAGCCGCTTTTTGAAAAAAGCTCCGCAAAATCTTTACGGTTATTTGATTTAACGAATAAATGGTGCAACCATTCTTTGTTACGCTATTTGTTTCGTTCCCCAAAACATTACTGACAATAAATGAAGTCGCAAAAAGTCCAATTTCCGTCATTCCGGCGCAGGACGGAATCCAGAAGTATCTGAAATAACTGGATGCCGGATCAAGTCCGACATGACGCCGAATACCTTTTTTGACTTTTTGCGAGTCCATCAATGTTGACCGGAAATCCAAAATTCGGAACAGAAAAATGAAATGGCTAAAGGACTACATTGAACAGCCTTTGCTCCTTGCCATCACCTTCATACTATCGTTGCCCATATTTTGGAACTTTGGGAAATGGCTCTTCGGCGACTTTAAAGGGCTGGAAAATGACATCAAAAATACCATGTCACCTGATTGGTTTGCCTTGATTACAGGACGTTACTCGGAAGGTGAATGGTCAAAGCTGAAGATAATGATATTTGTTTTGACCTGGATCATTTTTATGCTTTCACTTTACAATTCAGCTTCAATGCTCTTTGCTTAACAATTATGAATCCGGCTCTTCCGGGCGAGAGCCGGATTCTTGCTTAAGGACTATCCGTTAAGAATCTTTTTAGCACTTTCATCATTTACGCATGTAACAAAAGGTATTGCAGTTTCAAGCTCAGTTTCACGGTTGCATGAAACAATATCGCCCCTTGTGATCTGGTTAAGTGCAAACTTACGAGCACCAGCCATGAGCTGCTGGAGACCGCAGGAAAGCTTGTCAGCCATTGTCCAGAAAGCAAGCGCGCCATAAGGAATATTTTTCATTTCTTCCTTGCCAACTTTCTTTTCTACATCAAAATAAGAAGCAAAAATTTCCTGGGCTGTTGAACCTATGTCAGAAACGGTTTTTGGAAGCGCGTCCCAGTTTCCGTTAACATCAGCTTTTCTTTCAGGTCTGAGAACGCCTTCGATGTTTGATCCAAGGAATCCAGGAATCATGAGGCCGCGTCCCATGCAGATAAGTTTTGTGAAAGGAGCGCCAAGTGCAAGGGCCTTGAATATATTGTCTTCAAGAGCGAAACCGCCGGCAAAGGACATATCAACAACCCTCTGGCCTTTTGCCGCAATAATTGAAGCATATTCATAAGCCTTTGCGTGGAGAAGAAGGGAAGGAACGCCCCAGCTCTGCATCATATTCCATGGGCTCATGCCAGTACCACCACCTGCGCCGTCGATGGTGAGAAGATCCATCTTCGCGTCTGAAGCGAATTTGATGGCCATTGCAAGTTCTTCCATCCCATAAGCACCGGTCTTAAGAGAGATTCTCTTGAAACCAAGGCTGCGGAGGTAATCAACTGACTTCATGAAATCTTCTCTGACAGCGTCAACTTTTGAAAGGTTGGTTCCGCCAAGACGGCTGTGACGCGCAAAGGACTTGATTGCGCCTTTCTTGAAAGCTTCCTGAACTTCCGGAAGCTCTGGATTAGGGTCAACAACATAGCCGCGCTTCTTGAGGAAACTTGCATATTCAAGGCTGGTTACCTGAATTTCACCGCCTATGTCTTTTGCGCCCTGACCCCAT
Source organism: Desulforegula conservatrix Mb1Pa (assembly GCF_000426225.1). Taxonomy (NCBI): domain Bacteria; kingdom Pseudomonadati; phylum Thermodesulfobacteriota; class Desulfobacteria; order Desulfobacterales; family Desulforegulaceae; genus Desulforegula; species Desulforegula conservatrix. The sequence continues at coordinate 29,798 of NZ_AUEY01000022.1, read as the reverse complement.
TTGAGTTCAATAATTGCCTTATCACCATATTTCTGGGCAACGTACTCGGCAACGCCATTTCTGGTATCTTCAACGTTGAGCTGTACAATGATCGCGCCGTAGCCATCATGATAACGAAGGTAGGTATCAATACGGCGATCAAGTTCAGGGGCCTTGCTGATTCTTCCGTTATTGATTTCAGAAGCCTTGTCAACGCCGACAACGTTTTCACCGATTACTATTGGCACGCCAACGAGTGCGCAGCCTATTGCAAATGAATCCCAGTATTTTGCGGCAATAAAGGTTGAGCCAAGAGCTCCGGTCATTATTGGAGCACGGAATTTGGTCTTTACATCCCAGCCAAACTCGCCTTCAAGGTTTACGTTTGGAAAGATACAGTCATCAGGATCTGTTGTAAGGCCTGGTTTGAGTCCGTTTGCACCGTAAGCATATCCCTGGATACGTAGAGAATTGTAAGAAACACCAACATGGGTGGTGTTGTTTGCGCCAGCTGTAACTGTTCCGAAATCTCTTGGATAAAGGAGTTTTCTGCCCACCATTGAAGAAAGCCAGGTTTCGCATTTACCCATGCAATCTGCGCGGCAGAGTGTGCAAAGACCTGATTCAGCCGCATTGCCACGGTTGGTTGTTCCAAGAACGTCATTTGATTTGGAAAAACGCATATCCATATTAACCTCTCCTTAATTTGCCTCAATAATTTGTTTGATTTGAACTGACAAAATAAAAAAAGGCGTCCACAGGCAGTAATGCACTGCCAGAAGACACCTTTGTCATCTCGGATAATTGCCCCACGCCATTGTGAGGGCAAAGAATTTAAACTTATAAAAACATGCAATGAATTAGTTTTAATTAATTAAAATGTCAAGATTATAATTTATACAAATAATAGCATAAAAAAATAAGTTTAAATAACCAGTTGCTAATTAAATTTAAAAAACAAAGCCCCTCAATATCAAAGGGGCGGGTGGCCATAAGTTGTTAATATATTCAATTCAGCCATTGTTTATATGGCTATGCATTACAGATGGAGTCGCAAAAAATCCGATACTGACAGGACAAATAAAACAGACACCTACATGCAGAGTCCTGAACTACAAACCACTCCTTTTGCCAATATTTACAGATTATTATTCGCTACATGGATTAAAGTGCTTGACTTGGGGCTATATTATTTATTTAATTGCCAAATTGAGTCAGTGGATTCTTTGAAAAAAAATCAAATATAAATAAAGGTTACAAATGTTTCTTTTAGGGAATTTTCTTTTCGCGGCAGCCAAACTTCTTAATTATGCTTTGCAGATATACATGTGGATTATTATCGCAAGGGCTGTCCTGTCCTGGGTAAGTCCTGATCCCTATAATCCTGTCGTGCGCTTCATATACAACATCACAGAGCCTGTTATGGGCAGGATAAGAAAATATCTTCCTGTTACTTTCGGAGGCATAGATCTTTCTCCGATCATAATTTTCATGCTCATAATGTTTCTTCAGGAGTTTGTGGTAAACTCTCTTTTTATGATGGCCCAAAGACTGATAATGAGATAATTGAAGGCCCGATGCCTGATACTGTAGGATGGTCTTGCTGAGGCACGGATATTTTTTCGGCACAGTGCGTTCTTGATACAATTAACTAAGTTATTACACGTTTTTGAGAGGCATTATTAATGACAATCACAGCGAGGGATATCCAGCTCAAACAGTTTAAGGTCAAGTTCCGCGGATTTGATGTACAGGAAGTGGATTTCTTTTTGGATCAGCTTGCGGAGGGCTTCACAAATCTTGAAATAGATAACAGGCGCATGGCGGAAAGCCTTAAAAACGCAAAGATTGAGATTGAAGAGCTCAAAGCAAGGGAAGAAAAACTTAAAAGAGCTTATCAGGAACTCAAAAAAAATCTGGTATCCCTTAAAGATGAAGCCCAGAGTCCTTCTAACCAGAACACCTCCCGGATGATAATAACAGAAGCCCAGCGAGAGTCCGAAAGAATTCTGGCCGAAGCCCGCACAAGGGTTGAGCGCCTGAATGATGATATTCAGGATCTCATGAAGCAGAAGGAAATGATTGATGATCATATAAGGAAAGCCATAGAACTGGGTAAGGCTATCCTTAAGAATAATGACTGTCCTACGAATTATTCGGAAGATAATGACCTAAAAGTAAAGCATCTGAGACAGATTCCATGAGTTGTCTGTATTGGTTTTTATTTTTTTATTTAAAATATACCTCAAGATAATATTTGTTTATGTACACATTTTAAGTTATATTTTTTTCTCAATTGTCTTTCTTCGTTCCAGTAGCCATTCCTTAAAACTGATAGCCTTGTATGATACAGCACCGTACTGATAGGGAGTATTTAAATGGCCAAAATTGATGCTTTTTTCAAATTGATGCATGATCAGGGCGCTTCGGATTTGCATCTTGTTGCAGGGCTTCCGCCAGCGCTCAGAATCAATGGAGAAATGGAAAGGATTAAATACAAGGTCCTGGACAATAATGAACTGAGAAGCATGCTTTATGAAATAGCGCCTGAAGACAAAATAAAAGTCTTTGAGGAAACCGGAGATGTCGATTTCGGTTATGAAATCCAGGGACTTGCAAGATACAGAGCCAATTTTTTTCAGCAGAAAAATGGGGTCGGAGCGGTTTTTCGCCAGATTCCAAGCGTGATCATGTCCTCTGAGCAGCTTGGCCTTCCTCCTGTTATTTCAAAACTTGCTTCTCTGCCGAGAGGTCTGATTCTTGTGACAGGCCCCACCGGCAGCGGTAAGTCCACAACCCTTGCCGCCATAATTGACGTGGCAAACAGGGCAAGAAAAGATCATATTATCACAATCGAAGATCCAATCGAGTTTGTGCATAAAAGTCAGAGCTGTATAGTTAACCATCGTGAAGTCGGCCTTCATACAAAAAATTTCAGTTCTGCGCTCAGGGGCGCTCTTCGTGAAGACCCTGACATAATCCTTGTTGGTGAAATGAGAGACCTCGAAACTATTTCACTTGCAATTGAGGCTGCTTCAACAGGGCATCTCGTATTTGGAACTCTCCATACATCAAGCGCCGCGAAAACAGTGGACAGAGTAATTGAGGTATTTCCGGCAAACCAGCAGGCCCAGATACGCTCAACTCTTTCCGACGGTCTAAGAGCCATAGTCGCCCAGGTTCTTTTCAAGCGAATTGACCAAAAAGGCCGTGTCGCTGCTCTTGAAATACTTATAGCAACACCTGCTGTGCGAAACCTGATTCGAGAAGCAAAGACCCATCAGGTTCCGGGCATGATTCAAACCGGGAAAAAATACGGTATGCAGCTACTGGATGACGCTATCCTGGATCTTTACACCTCTGGGAAAATAAGCGCGGAAGATGCTTATTCCAAATCAAACGACAAATCCAGATTCAGGGCATTTCTTAAGAATCCTCCGGCTGATTTCACCGAGGCTTCTTAATATCAGGCAAATCACACAATTACAGGAGGCGCCTTGAAAAAGCAGGAAATAGATTTCATACTGTCAAGAATGCTTGATTCCCATGACAATGTTTCCGACCTCAATCTAACCGTAGGGAAGCCATTACAGGTGGAGAGTTCTGGCGAACTCTGCACCGTGGAAATGACTCCGGACATCAAGGAGCTGACGCCTTTTCAGAATGAGGTTTTTGCCATGAATCTTCTGAAGGGCGACAGGCGCCTAAGCGATATGCTTGTTAATGACGGCTCCTGCGACTTGTCCTATACCCTGCCCGGAAAGGCAAGATTCAGGGTTAACGTTTTTTCCCAGTCAGGGAATACGTCCATAGTTCTCAGGCGTCTGGAATCCAAGATCCCGACAGTTAAGGATCTTAATCTTCCCCAGGTATTCTATAAAATAGCCCAGGAGAGAAATGGCATTGTTATCGTTACAGGAGCAACCGGTTCTGGTAAGTCAACTTCTCTGGCTGCAATCCTCGATGATATCAATGAAAACAAATCTCTTCACATAATAACCCTTGAAGATCCAGTAGAATACCAGCATACGCATAAAAAATCCACATTCAACCAGAGAGAGCTTGGTACAGATTTCAGCACATATGCAAATGGTCTGAGGGCGGCACTACGCCAAGCGCCCAAAGTCATACTCGTTGGTGAAATGAGGGACAGGGAAACTGTAGAAATCGGACTCAGGGCAGCAGAAACAGGCCACCTTGTTATGGCGACCCTGCATACTATTGATGCTGGACAGACAATAAACAGAATAATCGGTCTGTTTGATTCTGCCGAAGAAGCCCAGGTAAGAATACGTCTGGCAGATACTGTAAAATGGATTGTCTGCCAAAGGCTTCTTCCGAAAGTTGGAGGAGGAAGAATCGCGGCGTTTGAAATCCTTGGCACAGGCCTCAGAACCAAGGACGCAATCCTGCACGGAGAGTCAGAAGGTAAGACCTTTTATGAGATCATTGAAGCTGGCGAAGCTTTTGGCATGTCCACATTCGACAGCTATATAATCAGGCTTTATGAAAAAGGTCTCATTACCAAAGAAACAGCCTTGGCATACTCTTCACATAGAGGTGTTGTCGGAAGAGGTATCGACTCTGTTAAGAGCGCAAGAGGCGAGGCCACTTCGGATATTGCCAATCTTGAACTTGATAGAACCTACGGAAAATACTGATTCAGGGAGGAACAATGGATATCATATGCGAGTCCTGTCAGAGCAAATTCAATATTCCAGATGAAAAAATCCCTGAGGATCGATCTGCATCCCTTACATGCCCCAAATGTAAAAACAAGATAGTGGTACCGCCAAAGGCAAAACCGTCTTCAGAGCCTTCTGGCATCAGTGGTTTTGATTTTATTGAAGATGATGAGCCTCCGGCAAAGTCCGAAGCTCCTGCCCAGGAATACCAGCCATCCGAGCCTGACTCATCAATGGAAAAGCCTTTTGACTTCATTGAGGAAGAAGGGCGTACTGCTCTGATATGTGAAACGTCACCGGAGGTTATCTCTCAGATTAAGACGGTTCTTGATTATATGGAATACCACGTTACGGAAGCACACAATACGAGAGATGCATTGAAACAGATGCGTTATCATGATTATGATCTTATAATAGTGAATGAAAACTTTGACACAGCTAATCCAGACACAAATGGCGTGCTTATGTATATCGCAAGAATGCCAATAAATATAAGACGTCATATTTTTGTTGCCTTGTTATCAAAAAGATTCAAGACGCTTGATTATATGATGTCATTTGTAAAAAGCGTTAATCTGATCATAAATGAAAGAAATATCCCTGAGTTTGAAACTGTTCTTCAGCGAGGAATGGCAGATACGGATATTTTATACAAAACCTTCAAAGATTCACTGAAGAGAGCTGGTAGGCTTTGATTCATTTTTTCCATATTTAAACAGCTTGGCAACTTTGTGCCAGCTGTCTATACTCATCAATGTCACAGCTTGAACATTTGAAATGAGTCAGGCCGTTTGAATGGCAAGCCTGTTGTTGCATCATTACTGGAAAACCCTTTTGAAAAAGGGTTTTCCAGACCTTTCCCAAAACTTTTATGGTTTTTTTATTACGAGTTGAGAACATATGTTTTTAAAGCAAAAGAATCCATAACCGAAAAGTTTTTGCCAAGCTTTTTTCAAAAAGCGGCCTTTGATCTTTCATTTATCAGAAGAATTCAAATTATGACGATGTGAAGTATAAATATGGGTAATTTTGCTTATCCGATTATTTTCCTTAGCACAGCCCTTCCGATAAACCTGAACTTGTCACCAAGCGGGAATCTTTTTAATACTGTCGAGACAACACCTTGGGTGAATCTTGTTTTTCTTGAATAGTCGATTTTGACATCCACAATCACAGGCTGTCCCATCAATGCGAGGCCGAAAGCCTTGTCCATGCATATTTCAATTTCTTCGTTTTTCTTCATTTCAACAAAGGCTGCGCCGGTTGCCATTGCTACTCCCTGAAGTTTTACGTCTCCAAGAATGCTGCATGTTTTTCTGTTGTACGGGATTTGTTGGCCCTGAGCTATCTGGGCAAGTTCTCCGTCATGAAAAACAAAATAGACTATGCCTGCGTTCAGAGTTGAAGCAGTGAGGATTTCCATGCAAGTCATGAGAAATGCGCCATCTCCCACAATTCCAGCCACCTGTTTTTCAGGATTCACGAGCTTGGCGCCTATGGCGGCAGGGACGCAGTAGCCCATGCAGTTGAAATCGCTGGGAGATATGAAATGCTTGGATTTAAGCACCGGAAAGAGTTCTGCTGCAAGAAAAGTGTGGTTGCCGTCGTCAACGACCATTATATCATCATCCCTAAGCCTTGTTCTCAACTTCTCGAAAAACAAAGCCGGATTGACTTTATCTGTCTTCAGTTTTTTCCATGAGTCAAGATATTCGGCTTTATCTCCGGCTATTTTTTTTCTGATTGAATCATTTTTCTTTTGAGTCTTTAATTCTGAAGAAACCATATATTGAAGAATCTGGTCAATAACCAAACCCGCATCTCCCTCAATAGCTACTCTGGCAGGGTAATTCTTGTTGAACACATTCGGATTGATATCAATATGAATTAAATTTTCCGGCACTTTTACTCCAAAACTGCCGGTTGGAATCTCAGCGAATCTTGTTCCGACCGCCAACAGGCAATCGCAATCAATAAAGGCATTTTCTGCGCATGGAACAGCACTCGGTCCAAACCCCATTCCAGTATGAAGCGGGTGAGATGCCGGAAAAACACTGAGTCCCTGAAGCGTCGTTGAAACAGGGCTTTCAAGCAATTCTGCCATTTTTATGCAGGAGTCTGTAGCATCCCTGCATCCCCATCCAATGAACATTCCTGGATTCTTGGCTGCCGCGAGAATCTCAGCAGCAGCTTTTATTTTTTCCATATCAACATTATGCTTAGGCTCATCAAAGACAAAAGCGGGTAAATTGTTTATTTCTGCCTTAAAGAGCTGGATCTCCACAGGAATTTCAATAAAAACAGGGCCGGGTTCACCTGATATTGCAGTTCTGTATGCCTCATAAATTGTCGGAACAATTTCTTCATGTTTTTCAATGAGCCATGTTTTTTTTGTTGCTGCTTCAAGAAGCCTATGCTGATCCCATTGATGAAGCTGGTAGGATTTACCTGTATCTCGCCTTACTCCGCCACTTATGATGAGCATCGGGATGCCGTCAAGAAAGGCTTCGCCTATTCCGCTCATGGCATGGGTTACTCCCGCAGAAGGTACAATGACGAGAGTTCCGATCGATGATGAAGTGCGGCTGACAGCATCAGCCATAAAAGATGCCCCTCCCTCATGCGTGACAAGTACGGGTTGAATTTTATCAGACGAGTTCAGTTCATCATAAATTTCAGTGTTTTGAAGACCAGGAATCCCGAATGTGCGAGTAACTCCAATCTGCTCAAGTGCGTATACAGTGAGCCATGCACCTGTTTTTTTCATATTGACTGCGCCCATGATTCCTCCGTATCAACCTTTTATTATGGATCTTGCCCCAAGTCTGCCGGTGAGTATGCAGGCTCCGAGAAAAGTGCCTTCCAGAGATCCGAGTCCATGAATCCCGCCGCCCCCGAATCCGGCAGTCTCGCCTATTGCATACAGCCTTGGGATTATACCTCCATCCTTCCTGAGAACTCTGCAGTCAAGATCTGTCTGGACTCCGCCGAGGCTTTTTCTGCTAAGAATGAATTCACGGATCGCTATCAGGGGCAATGCTTTTTGGTCATTAATTTTCTGAAATTTGCATATCCTGAGACGGTCTCCACGGTATTTTCTGAAATCAGCTATTCGTCTAAGCTGGTCATCATTGAAAAATGCGGGGCCTCGGTCAATTCTGTCGTCATAAGCTTTGATTTCTTCTGTAAGTGTTTTCTCATCGATATCATACGGGTTCTTTTTTTCATTCATTTTGCGTACAAGGTCAGGTACTGATCCTGCTACGACTATATCCTCAGAGCCCTTAATGAGTTTTCTGACTAGTTCCCTGTTGCCGAAAAGAACTTCCATCACAAGCTTCAGTTTGCGCTTTTCCCTGAATGACGTCATATAGTCGCATCCTGATACTGCCAGCTCCTTTATTGCAATTTTCCAGTTCATGATCTGCCAGGAGTACTTTCCGGGCTGTTTGCATATTTCCTCAACAGCATATCTTGTATCTGTGTAGCCCATGATTGGAGGTGAGCCTATCCTTTGTCCAAGGCCATTAACCCACAAAGCGCTTCGTGGTGGAACAAGGCTCAGTCCGTGGGTTTTATCTTTATGCCCTGGATAATGTATGCCTGCAGCATAGTTCCACTGCTTGTCGAGGTGGGTAATATTGCCGCCTATATTCTCTATTGCATTGTGAACAAGCCCGTCAGCATACTGGTGAGATCCGTTAAGAAGATTCTCAGGGGCATCCCCCCATTCCTTAAACCAGTTATTTTTTACCATGCTTAGGTCTCCGCCGCAGATACCGCCTGACGCGGCAATTACAGAAGAGGCTTTTATGGAAAAATCTTCGCCATGCTTTTCAGTGACACCTAAGCAGCCAACAGCTTTTTCGTTTGTATATTCGATGTCTGTGACTCTGTGATTATATAAGATTGTCAGATTTTTTCTTTTGGGGTGAGTTTCAAGATTATTAAGTATGCATTTGATGATTTCGTAGCCTGTGCCCCAGGCTATATGCCATCTTGGGACAGAATTTCCAGGCCTGAAAAGGCCTCGTTCCGGCCAGTTGACAACAGGAAGAAATTGGACATTTTTCCCGACAAGCCAATCATATATCATCTCACCTGATGTTGAGACGTAGGCTTCAGCCCATTTTTTAGGCCAGATGTCATTTTCTGCAAATTTTGCGGTGGATAGCCAATCAGAAAAAGCCAGCTCAGGGCTGTCTTTTATTTTGGCTTTTTTCTGAAGCGGCGTATCAACCATCATTACTCCACCGAATGATTCTTTGGCAAGTCCTCCAAGTTTGTCATGTGTGTCTCTCTCAATGATCATGACTTTTTTATTATTATCCAGAAGTTCGTAGGCAGCAGCAAGCCCTGCAAGGCCTCCGCCAATAATGGCTACATCGGTTTCGTATTTTTTTGCCAAAATGACCTCCCAAAAGACATTCGATAATATGATGGCAGCCTTTTATCTGCCTGAAGATCTCGGTGGGCAACAGTTATTGAAGCCGTTTGATCTGGGCATGAAAAAGCTGGCTTTATGAACTTAAAAATGGCGGGGAGCTATTTTCCCAGAATATAATTCAGCCAGATTTCGTCTGTGCCCCTGGCTGAAGGTGTCAGGGATTGAAAAATAATTTTTAAACATAGCATATTGAACAATGTTCGCAAGTCATGATCCTGCCAAAGGTAAAATTTTCTTCCAATAGCGTCAGTCCTTTCACCCTGGCCAAATTTCAATGAAAGATATATAATTCCTGATACTTTAAGGGCATATTTTACATTCGCAAGAATTGACGGCAGAAGATCATGGGGCTGATGAACTAAGCAGGCCGATAGAATTAATGCATCCACGCTGTATTTGGAAAAATCGTGGATCAGAAAATCACCCTCAATTACTTCGCACCCGGACTTTTTTCTTGCAAGCTCAGCCATGCCCGATGATTTTTCAAGGCCAAAAGGTTGGTGGCCTTTTGATCTGAACCACTGCATGTCTCTTCCTGATCCGCATCCAATGTCAAAAATAATCGCTTTTTTAGGAAGAAATTTCAGAACTGGTTCAAGAAAAGGTGATGGGTCGATATGGGCTGTCTTTTCAAAGTATTCTATGAAATGCAGATCATAGTAGTCAGGCATGGTGGCTTGACGCCCTGTTATTAAAAGATAGGGTTGTCAGGTTCTCGATTATATTTCTGTCAGCTCTGTATGGCATCTGAGGGAATGCCGTATAATCAAGCCTGTATATATCCTTGAAAGGAGTGTTTTTAATCCTGTCTTCAAAGATTTTGTGAATTATATGATACAGACCAAGGACATCTTCTATATTATAAGCAAGCAGAGTGTGAAGATGCCTGAGGCTCTTGCCTCTTTCAAAAGCGTTCCAGAGGAATGGAGCCATTGACCCTTCTATTCCTTCTGATTCATTCCTATGAAAGCCAAGTATTCTTTCGCATTTTTTGAGGCCTCCTTTTATTCCCATACCTGAAAGAACATAACGCAAGTCTATATGTGTATTTGTAAACTTCATTCTAAAGTGGTTTTCCATAAAGGGAATATCAAATGTTTTTCCACTATATGTTACTATCAGGCAATACTTTTTGATGAACTCAGGGAAGTCCCACAAATTATGGCCTCTTATGAAGCACTGGATTTCCTTGCCATCATAAAGTGCGATGGTGCTGATGTACTGTTCCCCTGAATTTGAAAAAGATGTCTCAATATCTATGAACGCGGCCGGATACTTTTCTGTGAGAATGGCGTCAAAATAAATACGCCAGTGCTCCTTTGAAGGCAGCCTTTTAGCAAAATATGAAAAATCTTTGGTTTGAAGGGCTTTTTTCGATTCTTCAATCTGGTCTTTAATAAAATAAAATTTTCCGGATAGAACCGATTTATGATCTATTTTGTCGATATCATCCCATTCATATATTCCCCTTGACCAAAGATCTGCCTCGGTCTTTGGACCTATGCCATGAATGTGCTGAAAGGTGTTGATTAGCATATGATTTTTACAGTCTGATTCATAATGAAGCCTTTTCCATGTTTTTTAAAATACAGATATTGTTTCCAATTAGGTTTAAAAAATAATTTAAAGAGCGCGTGCCCATGAGCAATTTGCATCAAATTCTATTTGGCTTCGGGAGAATCCCGATTCAGTTCATTTTGATCAATGAGGAGCCGTCCGAAACCTTCCAAGACATATAGTGCCCATAATATAAATAATACCAATATTTAGTTATACTCTTTAGAAACGCTATTCAAATAAATTCTTATTAATCAGGAATACGGAAATAAAGTCCGATTAATAGGAATAGATTGTACAGAGTGTAGGCAGAATCCTGGGGGATTTCCCCATAAAAATGAAATAGTCATCTTATGGACAAGATTACATCAAAAATGAGATAAGAAGCCATGTTAAATGAAGCTTCTAACGAGCGCAACCCCTCCGCTCCTTAAAGCTGATTCTTTCGTCCCCCGATCCCACCTTCGCGAAAGAGTCAGCTTTTTTCTTTGCTGCGCCGCAATGCAGAAATTCCATTCGAAACAAATCCCAAATATTTTTTTAATATTAAACTCATGGTCTTGACACTATTTATTTTATGTAATAGCTCCTTCTGATGTTTTGGGCAAATGATAGCTTCATTCAAAAAAGGGGGAGAGGCCATGCATTTCAGGAAGTCATCAGTAGAAACAGATATTCAAAGCAGTGAGAGATCATGTGACAAGCATTTCTGGGAATGGTTTGATGATTTAGAAAAAGCGCTTGGCAGCTCGAAAAGAAAAGTGAAAGTTAAATCTGGTAGCTGATATTTGTTTTAGCTTTATCATTTTTAAAGGGCTGACGGAATTGCCGGGATTTAGAACACAAAAAAGGGATTGCTAAGCAATCCCTTATTTTTTTTATGGTAGGCGCGTCCGGACTCGAACCGGAGACTTCTACCGTGTCGGGGTAGCGCTCTACCAACTGAGCTACGCGCCTTTAAGTGTCACGAAATTAATATCGGTGAGGATTTATGTCAAGTAAAAAGCATGTTCAGCCATAAAAATTAAGGACATGTTTATTTTGCTTTTATTTCAAACAACTGTTTTTTTTGAGCAAATGCCAACATTAGCAAGTAGTTTATTTGCCCCTATTTATATGGGAATGTTTTTGGTGCTTTATGAAAAACAAGTGGGAATGAGGTTATGATAAATACCAGGCTATCTATTCTTGATAAAATATTCGCTCTTTATGAAGGCATTATACAGGATTACCCCTTATCCTGCAAAAAAGGCTGCCATTCATGCTGTACAAGAAATGTCACAGTCACGAGCCTTGAGTCTTTTCTTGTTTCTGAATTCATTCTTGCTGGAAACGGACATTTTTTTACGGATTCATTAAAAAAGTCACTTGTCTTGCCAAGGTTTATCCCTAAAACGACCTCCAATGGTTTTGCTTCGATAATTATATCAGGTGGTGAAGAGCCGGAAGAATTTATTGACGCCTCATGGAAGCCATGCCCATTTCTTGCTTCCTCAGGCGAGTGCGGAATTTATGATGTCAGACCCTTTCATTGCAGATGCATGCATTCCGAACAGGTTTGCGAGGACGGCGGCTATTCGGTATTGCCGCCTTTTATTGTGACGCTTAATAATGTATTCCTTCAATATATTGAACATCTAGATAAAAATGGGTTCGTTGCCAATCTCACGGACGCGATTGTCTGGATGTCTGACTCTGCTAACATGGAATCCTATGCCCATGGCTCAGACCTGAATTCTCTGCCGACTGATTTTGTCAGATGCATGGCCATGCCCTTTCTTATGGTACCGCCGGAACATCAGGAGCAGATAAGGCATGTGCTTAAGGCGGTTGCTGAAATAGGGACTTCAGCAGCAAATAATATGGGAAGATAAAATCAAATAATATTCCCACGAAAAAGCAATTTAGAAGCTCTGCTGCGTTAATTTGTTTCCGATGCAGATCTTTTTGTGAAAAAAATGTACGGCCTTATATTTTAAAGCCTCACGTATGTTTAGGCCATGCTTTCAGAATCGCAACAGGGAATTGAATAGGTATCCACGAAGATCATTTTGGGCTTAAAAATTGCCAAATTTCAAAAATGTCTTTATTATGGCTTCATGTACCCTGCTTCTTGATCAACGCAGCAAAAAAAGCGGATAAAGAGCACGCCGGAATTTTAAATGCTTTGTAAACAAAAGGCATTATGGTTTTTACTGCGCTATCCCACGGGAGGAGGCTTTTATGGCTTATACGAGAAGCCTGCTTGTTATATCTATGACCGTTATTTTTCTTATTCCTGCCAGTGCTTTTTCCGATGAGGAGAAAGATGCCATATATCAGGGAATAGGTCGCGGTGGCTGCAAATATTATTTCACCGATGCTCCTGTAAGAAGTGAAAAACATGACGCGCAATACAAGATTTTTCTTTATGTGCCCAAGGCATTTCTGTCTTCAAGGTCATATAAAACATCCTGCCTGACAATCCCTGAAAAAAGTCGCTATGATGACGCCATAAAGCTTGCTGCTGCCAGATATAATATTTCAGAGGCTCTGATAAAGGCGGTGATAGCGGTCGAGTCAAATTTCAATCCATCTGCCGTATCCCCCAAGGGGGCCATGGGGCTAATGCAGCTCATGCCAGGAACAGCCAGTGATTATGGGGTTTTGGATGCTTTTGATCCTGTTTCCAACATAATGGGAGGAACTCGTTTTTTGAGCGATCTTATGGACCGCTTCAAGGAGGATCTTGAACTTGTAATTGCGGCTTATAATGCAGGCCCAGGAGCGGTGGAGCGCTTCAACAATTCCATTCCGCCCTACCCTGAGACCCAGAATTATGTTGAACTGGTCATAAAATTTTACAACAAGCTCAGAGCCGGATAAATATTGATGGTCCCGCAAAAAGTCAAAAAAAAGGGGGCGGCGTCATGCAGGACTTGATCCGGCATCTTTGTATTCTCAGTTACTTCTGGGCTCCGGCCTTCGCAGGAATGAAGGAAACGGACTTTTTGTGACTTTGTCAATATTATTCCAATTTAAAATCAAAGTGATTTGAATGGCCTCAATTGGGTCGCTTTTTGAAAAGAAGCCGCCACATTTTATATAGATAAAAACACCGGAGCTTACGGGTGACACTCTGTTCTTATAATCTATCCATAAAACTTTTAGAGAGCTTCTTGGCAACGGCTCTTATGTTGTCAGCATCTTTAAAGTCTTAAACTCCGTTTTCTTTTGAAATTTCTCGAAGATATGGAATAAGCTCTTTTTTGATTTCTTCATTTTCTAACGCAAAAGCGATGTTGGCTTTGAGAAAACCAGCCTTGCTGCCACAATCGAATCTTTTTCCACTGAATTTGTAACCATAGATTGGTTGATCATCCAGCAGACTTGCCATCGCATCTGTTAGCTGAATTTCACCGCCTGCGCCCTTCTGCTGCTTTTCCAGCAATTCGAAGATCCTCGGAGTAAGAATATATCTGCCGATGATAGCAAGGTTAGAAGGAGCGTTTTCCGGTTTTGGCTTTTCAATCATTCCTTTGATTTCAACCATATTATCGCCGCTATCAATTCCATCAATTATCCCGTACTTGTCGGTTTCGGATTTGCTGACTTCCTCTATGGCTACGACAGATGCTCTGAGACGCTCAAATTTTGAAATCATCTGGCCAAGCACTGATTTTCCAGACATGATCAGGTCATCTGCAAGAAGAACGGCAAATGGCTCATCACCTATGATGTCCCTTGCACACCATATAGCATGCCCAAGGCCCAGAGGTTGATTCTGGCGAGTATAAACTATGGTACCTGATTCCGGGATTATTTCCTGAACCTGTCTTAAAAGGTCATTTTTTTCTTTGCTTATTAGCGTTTGCTCAAGCCTGAAAGAATGGTCAAAATGGTCTTCAAGGGCACTCTTGCCACGGCCTGTAACAAATATGATCTGCTCAATGCCTGCTGAAAGAGCTTCTTCAACAGCATACTGAATAAGCGGCTTGTCAACCACCGGAAGCATTTCTTTGGGCATGGCCTTGGTGGCTGGCAGGAATCTCGTGCCTAATCCTGCAACTGGGAATATGGCTTTTTTAATTTTCATTAATTGCATCCAAAACTAATACTGAAAAAAGACAGAAATTTGGCTGTGACCGAATCTGAAACATAAAATAAATGAGGTTTATATGATATATATCAGATCACATACTTCATAACGTTGATGGGTGCAATAAATAAAATTATTTAACATTATAAAAAGAGGCCGCGAAAACGGCCTCTTTTATGATTGCATCAAGCTGAAGTATATTAAAGCTATATTATTTCTACCCAGCCAAAAGGATCTTCAAGCTTTCCGTACTGGATGCCTGTAATGGTATCAAATGCCTTTTTTGCAACTGGCCCAACTTCACCATTATTGATGGTTATTATTTTATCTCCGTATTTAATATTGCCTACTGGAGAAATAACAGCTGCCGTGCCTGTTCCGAATGACTCTTTTAAAATGCCTTTTGCATCCGCTTCCATGATCTCATCAATGGAAATTTTTCTTTCCGAAACCTTCATACCCCATTTTTCAGAGGCTATCTTGATCACAGACTCCCTTGTTATCCCTGCGAGTATACTCCCCGTAAGAGCCGGAGTTACAAGTTCGTCGCCAATTACAAAAAATATGTTCATTGAGCCGACTTCTTCGATATATTTTCTTTCAACACCATCAAGCCAGAGAACCTGGGTATATCCGTTTTTATGTGCTTCTTCACTGGCATAAAGGCTTGCGGCATAGTTAGCAGCTGTTTTTGCTTCTCCGAGACCGCCTATGACCGCCCTTACGTAATCCTTGGAAATCCAGATTTTTACAGGGTTGAAGCCTTCCTTGTAATAGGCTCCGACCGGGCTGAGAATAATAAAAAATCTGTAAGTACTCGAAGCTCTCACCCCAACATATGGATCTGTTGCAACAATCGCAGGCCTTATATAAAGGGATGTTCCCGGAGCAGAAGGCACCCAGCTTTTATCAAGCCTTACAAGTTCCTTGAGAGCCTCTATGACTGTAGCCGGATCAATTTCAGGAATGCACATGCGCCGTGCTGATCTGTTTAGCCTTGCAAAATTATCTTTTGGTCTGAAAAGACGTACTTCACCACTTTCGCCTATGAATGCCTTGAGTCCTTCAAATATTGATTGGCCGTAATGAAGTACCATGGTCGCAGGATCCATGATCATGGGGCCATATGGCTCAATACGTTGATTATGCCAGCCTTTTTCAGGATCGTAGTCCATATTGAACATATGATCCGTAAATATTGTGCCAAAGCCAAGATTTGATTCATCCGGCTTTTGTTTCAGACTGTTTGCCTTTTTTACTGTCAGGTTCATTCAAACTCTCCCGGATCCATCTTTTTCGTGTATGTTTTTAATTATTTATGAATTTTAAAAAGTATACATTATGGACTTTTTTTTTTGAAATCAAGGTCAAAAACCCTGAAATTTCGCTTCTCATCCGCAGCCTGCCATAAAGAACTGTATTGATTGATTTTTTGACTAATCAGGTTGACTAAAGCGTTCTTGTTGGCTATTGAGATTCAGAATATAAATTCATGAAGGCTTCAGAAGTATTGGGGCTAATCCGAGGAGCTGTTATGACAGATAAGAGTGTAAAAAAGAAAGCAGAAATAATACCTGTGCAAATGACCGAGGAAAGCACTTTCAAATTCAGGTGCCATAAGGATGTGTCCTGTTTTACGAGGTGCTGTCGCGGGATAGATATAATGCTTACCCCCTATGACGTAATAAGAATGAAAAAGTGCCTGGGCATGACATCAGATGATTTTTTGCCGATGTATACGGAACTCAGGCTTCTTGAAAAAACAGATCTGCCAATGCCGGTCATGAGGCTACTCGATGATGAAAAAAAATCTTGTCCTTTTGTAAGGGATTCAGGTTGCCTGATTTACGAAGACAGACCAACAGCTTGCAGATACTATCCGCTTGGAGTGGCTTCACTTGCCCAGAAACCGCAAGAAGACGAATCGGGTTTTTATTTTCTTCTCCAGGAAGACATATGCAAAGGCCACGAAGAGTCGACGGAATGGACAGTTAAAAAATGGAGAGAAGATCAGGGCGTTGATCTTCACGATTCAATAAATGCCGGCTGGACAGATATCGTTGTAAGAAAAAAATCCTTCCCCCAGGATCATAAGCTTTCTGAAGCGAGCAAGCAGATGTATTTCATGGCCTGCTATAATCTGGACAGTTTCCGTACTTTTGTATTTGAAAGCACATTTCTCAAAAGATATAATCCATTTGACCCTAAACTTCTTGAGAGAATAAAGGTTGATGACATCGCTCTACTTGATTTTTCAACAAAATGGGTTACTTCTACTTTTTTCAAGAGAGAGAATCCGGATCCGATGTTCCGGCCATTAGCACCCCAGGCAGGATAATAGAATTTTCCGATTAATCGAAAATAAACCCGGCGCTATTATTGCGCCGGGTTTTTGTGTTTTTATTGTAAAACACTGTACCCTTCCATAAAAAATGATTTGGTTTTTTTCTTTTATTGGCTATATTATGGCCATTTTAAATCCCCAGCCAAATAACTGCCCCTACTTCATTATGGCAGATAAAAGGAGCTGAAACGCCGGTGCAGCATATCCAGGCATTCTCCATGTTGATTGTTTGGCTGCATAGAGGGATCTTCCTTCAAATTGGACCGCATTTATTTTCTCAAATTTGTCGCTAAGGTGAAAAGATGGGCAATACTTCAGTTTTTCTATCAGGTAGTATGATATTGTGTCTCTGTTTTACGGCATTTGCATCTTCAGGGTGTCGCGATGAAGACTCCACGGAAAAATACAGATGGCCGAGCAAGTATTCTGTGGCCGGAACAGCAGAAGCAAAAATTGACAAAGATACGCGCACAAATGCGGAATCATATTCCATAGCCTCCGCGAATATGGCCAAGACTTTTTCGGAAGCCGCCGATGAATCATATAAGGGAATGTCCGGCCTTAGCAATGATTACGCAAAAGATATAAATACCGTGGAGATATTTACCCAGGAGGCCATGGATTCATATACCGACAGCATATCAAAAGCACTCGATAAATATGCGTCTGCCATCCTTTATGGTTATGACGCCGCGTACTTCAAAACCAACGGAATTATCGGCAAGAGGGCATCATCGTTTTTTCTTAAAAGGGATCTGAGCCCGACTGTTAATCTACCTGACAATAGTCCTGGACAGGGGAGCATATCGTCAGATTTTATTAATAACTTTGGATATCTGGGTTTTTTGGCTTACAGGGATTTTGATATTCTCATAAGGGCTCTCGAAGAAAGAATAAAGAACGGGATATTCATAATCAATAACAGTGTTGAAGGAAGCGAAGAGCATAAAAAAATCAATGAAGCGCTTGGAATAACATCTGATTCTTCAAAAAACGAGACTCTTTCAGCCTATGACGCGCTTAATGTTAAAGGCAAGCTGACCAAACTCAAAAAGTTTGAAGCCATAAACAGAGAGTATTCTGAAGGCTCCGCTCTTGAGCAGTCAAAAAACACAATAGTGCAGTCATGCAATGAAATGGTCAATTCTTTCAAGACCTCAGCTCCAGGAAATCTTTACGACTCTAAAGATGTAGATTCGGATAAGATAAAGCTCGGATTTCTTTTGAAGGCTGTTGGCCAAGATCCTGACGCTCTTTCTTCAAGCTATATGGGTATGAGTGCAAATGAGATATCCTCGTCAACAGGTACCATTGCCACATATGTCGGTTGTATAGTTTCTAACAGGACTGCTTCAAGTCTTCATATAGCAAAACCATTGTCAGATATAACTGATGAAGATGCAAAGACACTGCTTTCCAATATGGCTTCATCAATATATACAGATATCAAGGATGCCAGCAGCATTAGAAATGCATTTTATGCTTATACTTTGAAAGAAGCCAATGAACTATATGCTGATGGGATATCATCCACAGACTCTGATGATTCTGTATGGATAAACATACCTGAAAGAAATTACGCGAGATTTCTCAATAAACCAGGCAACAACAAAAGCTTCGGTGCACCTGATTTTGGCGTGTCAGAAAGCCTTATTTTAATGAATGGTTATATTCCTGAAATTTATTATAATCTTGATCTCATACCAACAGGTTTCAGTATAGGTATTGAATATGTCAATGTGAATGATTTAACCCAGAGGCTCGTGGATATACCTTCTGAAAAGAATATTGCCATTTCCACACTTATTCATCCTGCAAACATTGATGCAAAGCCAGAGCAGAACAGGAATTTCATGGTCTTTGCCAATCCCCTGGTATCAGGGATCAAAATATCCTACAAAGCGGCAGGCGGTGATAGCTGGGAGCAGACAGGCGAACCTGTGACAAACTCATCAGGGTATCTTGAGTTCTTCATGCCCGCAAGCCCGGATGATACCGAAGATACTTTAAATATAAAGTATGGAAAAATAATAGAGAAGAACTTCAAATTCAAGCTATAGCACTTAGCTCTCCACGGTCGAAAGGCCGGGGGGTTAAATCCAAAAAATAAGATTTGAAGGTTGGGGCTTTTTTAAGCCCCAGTCTTTTTTTAAAATAATTCATATGCACTGCTTGCTCTCTCTTGGTTAAATACTGCTCTTCAGATATTTTTGACAATGTCGCTGAAAGTCCGATTATCGTCATTCCGGCGCAGGTCTGAATCCAGAAGTATTTGAAAATACAAAAATGACTGATCAAGCCAGGCATGACGCCGTTGCCTTTTTTTAGTTTTTGCGACTCCATCATTTTTACCACCAATCTCTTTTTTTTGTTTTCAGGCAGATAATCAAAGGTTATTAATGATCCGGTTACAAAATCAAAAGAAATCCTAAAGAAGTTTTCCGACTTTTTCTATTGAAATAATTCATGATCAGGAGCCGAATATGTATCTTTTCAGCATCTCAGAATCAGGCGAGAACAATCCGCTTGTCATGACCAGAATCTTCAGGAAGATGCATAATCTCAGAATGTCTTACACCCTGGAATCCGTAAAACTTCTTGACCCATCAACTGATGCTGCATCTCTTGCTTCAGTTTTATCCTCCAAATATAACGACCGATCCTTTGTTATTATAAACCCAAGATTCAGTCAGGATGGAAGACCAACTGTAAAGGTTGAAATGAGGCCAAGGCTTTTCATAAATTCGGCTGAAAAAGGCGCGGCAGTCGTTGACATACTGAGACGCTCCCTTGTACCTGTCGAGTCTGTAATGGCAGAAGAAAGAGAGGGCTGGGAAAAAGACGAGGGAAGGGGATTCGGCGGAGATCACAGAATATCTTTAAATGATCTCATGGCTTTCCTGTCCAAAATGACTGCTGACAAAAGAATCTTTCTTTCAGAAAATTTCAATATGCCTGAAATTAAAGAGGTCATATCTAAAGAAATCATATCTGGCATCTCGATTCCGGAAAACGGAGAAATCAGGGGATGCGTCCTATCAGCGGCCATAGCCGTATGGATAGGAGAGCACCAGAAACAGCTCAAGACCCATTCTGCCGGGGGAAGAACAAGGATTTAGCAAGAAGCCCTCTCTTAAACGCTGCTTTTCAGTTTGGGGTTCTTTTAGCTTTCAAAAGGCTTTTTTTTAAAAATTGGCCGATCTCCGAATTCTTTTATATGGCTAAAAGACATACCCCACAGAAAAATGGATTTGCCCGGCGTCCTCGTCTTCTTTTCTGTCCAGTTTGTGTCCGTACATCAGTGAAAAAGGGCCGATGGGTGTTATATAGCCAATGCCTGCACCTATTGATGATTTGAAGCTGTCGTCGCCCTCTTTGCCCATAAAAAATCCTATGGAACCGGTATCCACAAAAGTTACAATCTCGAATTTCATACCGAGCTCTATTCTTGCTTCAAGGGTGCCTGATACGCTGCTTCTGCCTCCAAGAGCGTCTCCATTTGAGTCGGTACTCAGAAGATTTTCATTATAACCCCTTACAGATGTTGTTCCACCAAGATAAAAAAGCTGATCTGAAGGCATGTCTGATTCCGCGTCTATATATCCGAAGCGTCCTGCAAGGGCCAGTGTGAGCTTTTCAAAAGGGCTGTGATAAAAACTGATGTCGAATTTGTATTTGCGGAAGGTATCGTAATCGTTTTCTATTGATTTTGAAAAGTTCGCAGAAAGGCTTGCTTCCATACCTTTTCTTGGCCTTATGAAGGAATCTCTTATGTCATAATGCACAGCAGGTGTAATAGCCACAAGCTTTCTGGATTCTCCCATTTCAGCCTTGGAAGCGGCCGCTGATTCATTGTCGATGCTATACTGCTCCCTCTGCTCAAATCTCATGGCTGTTGACGTATAAATGGAGTCAGTCCATTTTTTTTCAAACTCAGTAAGTGAGCCAAATGCTCTTGTGCCGAAATCCTGGTTGAATTCTTCGGACTGTTCAGTATAAATTTTTGTTTTTGCGGAAAACCTGAGACCTGTGAATCTTGGATCAGCAATTCCGGTTTCAGCCTTGTATGTTGTCTGGCTTGCTTCCCCGGAAATCCATAATTCTTTGTTTTTACCGAAGAGGTTGCGGTCGCCGGTTTTTGCGCTGGAATACATGCCTTTCTGGGAATCATAACCAACACCAGCCTGGAAATAATAGGGCTTTTTTTCTTCAATTTCTGCCAGAAGATTTACTGTATCACTTTTCTCAGCAAGCCCTAAGGACGTGAACTGGACGGAATTGAAAATATCCATGTTTCTGATATTCTTCTGGGCTTCAAGGGCCTTTGTCAGGGAGAAAGGCTCTCCCGCTTTCATATTGAGCTCTTTTTTAAGAAGACTTTCACTGGTTCTGACATTGCCGTAAAAATATGCATTCCCCATTTTTACAAAAGGACCCTGCTCAACATTGAAGACAACATCCACAGTTTTGCCATCTGCGTTGAAATCTGCCGATGCTTTTACTGAGACATGGGGGTAGCCTTTTTCTGAAATCATTGCAGAGATCTTTTTTTCATCTCCTTCAAGCTCTGATTTGCTGAATGGGCCGCCCTTTTTTGTGTTGATTGCATCAAAAGCCTCTTTTTCAGATATTAAATCAAGCCCTTTGAATTTGATTGTTCCTGTATGGATTCTTGAATTTTCATCAATGATCATTTTGACATTTGCGCTGCTTTTATCTTCAGATATTTCAGCCTCAGCTTCAGTCTTTGCATTAATGAATCCCTGATTTTTGTAATATGAGACTACTGCTTCGGCATCTCCGTCAAGAATGTCCTGATCAAAAGGCTCCTTAAAAAAGATTCCTGACTCCTTTGTGAGCATGTTCTTTTCGATTTCTTTTTCGGGAACAGACTGATTTCCCTCAACACTCACTTTGGAAACAAGGGTGCGCGCACCTTCATCCATGACAAACACCAGTTTTTTGATTTTACCGTCTTCTAAAAGTTCTTCTTCAGTTGTGACAGAAATGCTCTGGAAACCATCTTCCATGTAACGTTTTTTTATGTTTTTTATACTTTTTCTGACTCCGAGATTGTGCTTGTTGCCGTCTTTTTCAATAACAACATCCTTATTAAGCGTTAAGTCCCAGTAATGCTCATTCCCTTTGAAATCTATCTTGTATTTAGGGCCTTCATTTATTTTTATAACCACGTCGACGGTATTGGTTTCTTCATTTTTTTTTATGTCATAAGTTACGGCAACGTCAGCAAATCCATTTCTTCTGTAAAAATCGACCAGGGACTGGATTTCTTTTTTAAGTGTTGCTTCGCTGAATCTTGAAATTACGTCGGGCAAAAAACTACTTCTTGACGTTTCGAGTGAAAGCCCCAGCCTGAAATCCGAAAACGAATCATTGCCTTTGAATTTTATATCTCCGATGTACCAGAAATTATCCTTTTTGATCATGACATCTATAATAATGTTGCCATCTGATGGATCAGTATTTCTCACAAGAGTGACCACGGGTTTGATGAATCCGTCTTTTTCAATCATTTTGGCTATAAGCTCTGGCTGTCTTTCAAATTTTTTGGGCTTAAAAGCTTCACCAGTGAATATGGTCATGGAGTTTAAAATGTCTTTCTCAAAAAAAGGATAAATTACTCCTTTTATTCTTATGTCTTTGATAATCCTTGCTGGTTTTAGCTTGAATATTATTAATGGATTCTGCTGCCCATCTGCTGAATCCGCAGTGATGCGTTCAAACAAACCGGTTTTTTTGATTGCCTGGATGCTGGATTCTAATTTTTCTTCTGAAAAGGCTTCTCCCTTTTTCAGGGAAATGATGTCATTGGCAAGATTATGGAGTTTTTCAGTATTAATGCCGCTAACAGGTTCAACCTGTATCTGGATGTCTTTTATTGTGTTCTCTTCAGCAAAAGCACCGTCGCAGGAGATCATTAAAGAAATAATTAAAAATACTGAGATGGCGGTGTTGCGAAGCAAGCTGATGTATAGACCTGATGGCATAAATATTATCCGAACCAGAGTATCTTGATGTTTACGTTTAAATGAACCGAATGCCTGTTGGCCGTGCATGATTCTTCAATAAGCCCACGCGATGAATTACCTGAATTCAAGCCTGTACTGAAGTTCCCCGCCATATATCCCGTTGCTGTCCCTGAATCCGTTAAGAATGATGTTTTCGAGCAGCTTGTATTCTGCCATTGCTTTCTGGCTTACTTCCCCTTCTTTTGAGTCAACAGCGTATTTTACGGCAAGCCTTCTCGACAGATTTTTGCCTATGGTTACTCTTGTCGTATCTTCTTGCTGTCCGGTCTTGTCTCCGGCTTCGAGGATATCAAGGCCTGCAACTGACTTGATTTCTTTTGAAAATGTTGAAGCGAGCATTTCCCCTAGCATTTCTGATGCTGGCCTTTGGGCTGCCTGTCCTCCTGAGACATCTTTTGAAACATTACCAAGTATTACGAGGGAAAGAATTTCATTGTCATCCAGAGGAGGATCGGATGAGAGATCGAAATTAAGTTTTTCAGGCGTTCCGGATATTTTTAGCGATACAGTCCATTGTTTGATTTTTGATGAGCTTTCTATGTCAAATTCAGGCTCAATCGAGTATGGATTAATGAAATCAATGACTCCTTTTTTGACCTCATACTCGTTTTTTCTGTAATAGATTATTCCTGAATCAACTTTGCACCTGCCAGAAATAACCGGCGCGGAAAGTTTTCCTGAAAGTTTCAGATCAGGCGATAGTTCCAGCTTCGCAAGATTATTGTCCACAAGCAAAGGATCTCTTTTTTTCAGGTCTATATTCAGCTTCATGTTTTTAAGAAATGGATTTTCAATGCTCTCCCATGCAGGAGGTTTTTTTCTGGTCGGCCTTGAAGGAAGGCTTATGAGGCTAAGATCCACATCCTTATAGTATGTTCCTTCCACAATGGTTGCCTCACCTGAAAGGATGGGAGCATCACTGCTGCCTTTGAGTGATAGATTTATATTGCTTAATATTTCCAAGGTATCAGGCACTATGACAGGCAGATTCCTAGCACTTAGCCTGATTCCCATTGCAGAGGCTTTAAGACCTTCAAGATCCATCCCTCCTGAAATAGTGAAAGCGCCGTCATCAAGCAGGCCTTTTATATTTCCAAGGGTCATTTTCTCAGGCGTGATCGTAATTTTACCATTTAGATCATGAAGTTTCTGAAAAGAATCCGGCAGGGTAAAGGCAATATTATTCAGGCTTATGTCACCTTTTATTACTGGCTTTTCTGCAGATCCTCTTATTTGAGCCTCGGTCTTAATAATTCCCTCAATATCAGGAAGAATATCCTGGATTAGGGGAGCCGCATCATCTAAGTCAAGAGAGCTTTTAACGTCAAAATTAAGGCCGGATTTTATATCCCATCTGCCTGATACGTTTAAGCCTCCATTCTTGATGATTCTGAATTCAGACGGAGAAATGCTTAAGATGTTTTTCTCAAATCCTGCATTCAGTCCGGAGCAGCTCAGTATACTGGTTTTTCTGTAATCTATGCCCAGATTTCTTATTCCTGCCTTTGCTGTTATCTGATCGGGTTTATTCATATTGCCCCTGGCAGACAAAAGGATATCTGTCTTTCCTTCAAATTCTTCTGTCCCTGCTGCCTTGAAAAAAGGAGACAGATTTATGTTTTTCAGGTCAAGGTCAGCCCCGAAATTTTTATCCTTCAGATTTGCCCAGGCATTTAACATGGAGGAATCAGGCGAAGACTCGACTTTGAATGTTTTGTCTTCAAGCCTGAGATTCAGGGAAAAATCTTTAAAAGATTGTCCCCTCGCCCCAAGCCCTGAAAATGATACTCTGCCTCCAAACTCAGGTTTTGAAACGCTGCCTTTTGCCTGGGCAGATGCCGACATAACTCCAGTGAGCCCAGGCAGTGAAAAGCCTTCCCTGAAATTTTCAAGCGAGATTGCCTTTGTATCAAGATCAAGTAATAGTTCTCCGTTTTCCTTGATCCAGCCGGTTAATTTCAGATTTTCTTTTTCCACTGGATTGACATCAAGGCTTTCGATGTCTATAGTTTTATCTTTTATTCCAGCCTTTAGGGCAGCGGAGCTGATTTTGATTTTACCAAATTTGAATTTATTCCCCTTTAACTCAAAAGCTCCGGAAGGATTTCCCAGGGTTCCTTTAATGCTTCCTGATGCTGAAATTTTGCCTTCAATATCACTAATAAAGTCTTCGACATTCAGATCCGCTTTTTTGATTTCAGCATCGATTGTCGGGTCTTTTCTGGTTTCAAATCCTTTGCCCGTGAAAAGACCAATGCTCGCACCCATGCTTAATAATGATGATCTGTTTGCTATGCTAAGGTCATTTATTTTGAGAATGCCTTTTGAGAATTCTGATTCCAAGGACGCATTCCCGACATTAACACCATAGGCAGATATTTTTTCCCCTTCTGATTTAAGGACGGCTGATGAATTAGCTGCATTGCCCTTGGCCTCCAGTTCTGCTTTAAATATTCCTGAAAAAGGCAGGGTTTCTGTCCAGAAGAGGGCCGGATCAAAATTCTTGAGCGAAGCCCTCAGATTAACAGGTGTGTCTGGGTCGATATTATTTAAATCGTTTGAAATTTTTGCACTTCCAGAAGCAAGAAGATTTGCAGGTCCGTTCTTAAGATTCAGATCGTTAATTTTCAGATTGCCTGAATCATCCAGGGACGCTTCCATTTTAATGGAGCCGAGATTCAATTTATCAATTTTCAGATTGTTTGCATCTGCTTTAGCTGTGAAAATGGGTTTGGCGAGCGTTCCTGAAAGATCTGCGTCAAGTTTGAGTGAGCCTTTGGCAGTAATGTCTCCGGTGATGGCTGCTAACTTTTCAAGATCCGGCAAGTCAATGGCTGTTGATATGGAAAAAGAATCAGAAGGCAGAGAATACCATCCACTGGTTTTAATCTTTGATCCGGCCCCCTCAAGATTCATTCTTCCAAAATCAATCAGGCCGTTTTTGGCTTTGATCTTCGCATTAAGATTCAGGGATTCTGCTCTTTTTCCCTTGTCATTCTTTTCCCATTCGAGATTTCTGCCTGTTATGTCGATTGATGTGTTTGCAACTATTTTTGACGTTGATATTCCCTTTAAATCAGCTGAGATGCTTCCTGAAAGAACTCCTCCCCTAAAAGCATCCCCAGAATCAGCAAGGTTTTTAAGGTTCAGGTTCCTGAGTTTTGCATCAATTCCATACGCCATTTTTTCAATATCGGCTTTGTCTGTGAAAAACGAGAAAGGAAAAGCTGCCGCAAGATCTGTATAAGCACTAGTTTCAAGGCTTCCTGTTCCGTCTGAAGCCTTGAGTCGTATTACAGCTTGCCTGTTTTTGATGTAGGATTCGGCTTCTGCTCCAGATACGGCGGTATTGCCGAAGCTGCTGCTGTTGCAAGTAATTCTTGCGTATCCTTCAGGATTGCCGATGCTGCCATATGCCTTTACAGCCCCTGCCGCCATTCCTGACATCGGAAAGCTCAAACCGCATGCTTTTTTTATGCCTTCAAGTGCAACGCAGGTATCAAGGGTTAGGTCAAATATCGGTTCTGTGAACAGATTAGAAATGCCGCCGCTAAGTGATAGTTTGCCGAACTGTGTAACAGTGTCGAGATTAAGAGATGTGATGTTGCCTTTGTTTAAAGAGGCTTCAAGTACAGCTGGAGAAAATCCGGTTTTAAAGCCCGGGACATCAAGCACCGCAGAAGGAATCTCGAGTCTTATGGAGCCGGAATTCGCGGCAAGATTATATTTTGCCCTGGCTTTTAATCCGGCGACTGTGGTTTTTATAATGCTGTCAGCATATACGACGAGGCCTTCGTTTATTTCTGCATTATTGATAACAATATTTAAAGGCAGCCCACCTCCTTCTGACGGTTCGGAAGGGGCTGAAGGTTTGAAAGCGGCCATCAGATTTAGGTTGCCTTCAATGGTTTCAAAAAGCATGATTTCAGGGCCTGAAATCCTGACTTCGGAAATATAGATTTGCCCTTTTGCAAGTCCTGACCATTCAATATCAGCGTCAATTCCTCTTATCCTTGCGATGGGAGAAGCCCCTGGGCCATCAAGTCTGATGTCCTTAAGCGTAATTTTTCCTTCTGCTATGGATAAATGGATTGCTTCCGCGGAAAAACGGCCATAAAGACCCGCGTTTATTGAGTTTATTATGAAATTTCGACCGCTTTCGGAATTGATGAAAAAAACTGCGGCGTTGACTGCAACGGTCAGCAGAACGACCAGAAGCGCAAGACCAGAAATTAATGATCTGGCCCAGTTTCTGGCCAAAAATCTGGTAAAGCTATTAGATATTGATCTGAATTTATTGCTACTCGCTTTTTCTTGAGGCATTTTCACCCGCTGCTACCCAGTCCATGACCTCTTTAAAAGGATACTTTTCAAGTTTCCCGAAATTTTCGAGTTTTTTGGCTCCGATCTTTGTCATATATGGAGTTGAAATGGAACAAAGGAATTTCGCGGCATTAAAAACGGTAAAGCCGTCTCCTGCTTTTTCAGCAAATGCGCCATAAAGCTCTTTTCTGTTCATTTTTTCAAGGGGTTCGAGGCTTTCTGTTCGTTCTATTGACGCTTTACCTGTCCTGCAGAAAGAGCAGTGTTCGC
This sequence comes from Desulforegula conservatrix Mb1Pa, assembly GCF_000426225.1. Classification (NCBI taxonomy): domain Bacteria; kingdom Pseudomonadati; phylum Thermodesulfobacteriota; class Desulfobacteria; order Desulfobacterales; family Desulforegulaceae; genus Desulforegula; species Desulforegula conservatrix. Next base: position 2,065 of record NZ_AUEY01000022.1, on the reverse strand, counting down.
ATTTTTCCACAGGGATTGCTTCTCCAAAATATCCTGCAAGCTCTCTGCTTATGCATGAGCCCTTTTCAAAGAAATCCACCATATTGTGGATTCTGCCTATTTCCGTATTTTCTTTTGAAATAAAGAGTCCGTGAAGCTTTAAAGAGAGTGCTTCAGGATCAAAATTTCTTGATACTATCTCGTAAACATCCACACTTTGCCTTGTCTGGAGCTCAATCCAGCCTTTTTCCACAAAATAATCGAGGGCTGTGACTATTCGTTGCCTGTCAGTGCTTGGGTAATCAGACATTATCCCCTGTATATCAACCTGAGCCCATATTTTCTTCATATGGCAGTTTTTAAATATCACGGACACAAAAGCCCTTCTTTCAGCATTGAACTGCCCGATTATGTCTGCCGCTGGAATCAGGTATTTGAAGGCGTATTCGTCGAATCTGGTGTAAACAGGCCGGACTATTCCCTCCAGTTCAAGATATACCATAAGTGTCTTGAATGGCAGAGGTCTCATGTCAAGAAATGATGAGAGGGAGAATGGTTTTACTTCGAGCATCTGATCAGGATGTTCTTTTATTATATCCGCGAGACTGAATATTGATGCCTTGAGAGGAGTATCTCCATAAATGAAGTTTTCCAGGACGCTTATATTGTCCCTGTTTGCGATGACCTCACAGAAGGATAACTGGCCGTCTCTGCCCGCTCTTCCGATTTCCTGACTGTAGTTTTCAAGCGATTTGGGAAGATCGAAATGGATGATCCGTCTTATGTCCTTTTTATCAATTCCCATCCCAAAGGCTATGGTAGCCGCAATGCAGGTTGCTGAGCCTGAAATGAACTCATTCTGGATTCTCTCCCTGTCATCATTTGTCATTCCTGCATGGTATGGCGATGTTCTTATTCCGTTCATGGTCAGAAATTCGGCGACTGATTCGGCTGTTTTCTGTAGAGTCACATAAATTATGGTTGGAGCGTCCGGGACTTTCAGAAGCCTTTTAAGGAGATATTCTTTTTTTGATGCTTCATTTACAGGGCTTACCTGAAGAAAAAGATTGTTCCTGTAAAAGCCTGTGCAGATTACGTTGTTTTTTTGAATTTCAAATTTCCCGCACATGTCTTCAACCACTTTTTCAGTCGCCGTGGCAGTTAGAAGAAGCACCTGGTCTATACCGAATTCTTTTCTGTATAAAGGAAGTTTCAGATAGTCTGGTCTGAAATTGTGTCCCCATTCCGATATGCAATGAGCTTCGTCAATCACAAGTAGAGAAATTTTCATTTTCTGAAGATGATTGCGGAATCTTTCGTTTCTGAATCTTTCAACCGAAATCATTAGAATCTTAAGATCGTTTCCTTTGGCCCGTTCAAGAATTGATGCGTATTCAGAGCTGGTAAGGGTGGAGTCAAGGCGTTCAGCCTGAATTCCACGACTTTTGAGAAAATCGATCTGATCCTTCATTAGGGAGAGCAGGGGCGAAACCACTATCGTGAGACCTGGCATAAGAATGGCCGGAAGCTGATAGCATAAAGATTTTCCTGCCCCTGTAGGGAATATGGCGGCCGCTGATTCACCGTCAAGCAGTCTTGAGACAACGTCTTTCTGGCCTTTTCTGAATGATTTGAATCCAAAGTATTTCTCAAGCGTTTGTTCAGGCATAGTAAATTCCACTTGCGACGTTGAAATAATCTGTCTGGTTTATAGAGTTCAGGCTCATTAATCCGAAATTGTTTTGGACGGATATTACTCTGTAATGAATTTTCGTACAAGAAGCCAATATTTTTGGGAGCCGATGAATATGAATTTAATTTTAAATCTGATTACCACTCTGCTTCAGCCATAGAAAGCATGGTTGATGGCATGGGTGGAGTCCTAAGAGCAACATAAATCAGTCTGTGAATCATGGACGGCAGATCATATCGGCGATTGAATCTGTACTGAAATTCTGCCAGGTACCGCGGAACATGCTTGCGATTAATTGCATGATAAGTACCTTTGAGCGCATTTTTTAAGTTACCAAGTATTATATTGACCCATTTGAAGGATGGATGCTCTACAGCTGCTTTACCACCTCCA